>CALDUB010000502.1 GCA_937923465.1 uncultured Saprospiraceae bacterium | reverse complement strand
ATTAAAGTCCGACACCTCACTTCCCATACTGAAATTAGAGATATGCTTAATTTGCTCGTCTGTCTTTACAGTAAAAGTACCGTCTCCGTCATTGATAAAAAGATAATCAGGTTTTTCATAGTCACAAGACATGTAAATATCTACCCAACCATCATCATTGATATCCGAAGTCACAACATTCAAAGTATGTGAAAAGGTTTTTAAACCAACAGATTCCGTAATATCGCGAAAGGTATTATTCCCCATATTTTCGTACAAATGGCAAGAAGTATATTTATATCCTAACTGATTTTTAAATGCTTTTTGAGCTCCTAGCCTAGCATCAGGTGGTTGATTACCAACTAAAAGATCTAAATCACCATCATTATCTCTATCAAAAAAGCTAGCTTGTACAGAAAAGCCTTCATCAGCTAGTCCATATTCTTTAGCTTTTTCGACAAAAGTCCCATCTCCATTATTAACATAAAGAAGATTAGTACGTTCAGCAGAATTTGGAGTCCGTCCAGTACGACAAACGTAGATATCTGGAAAGCCATCCTGATTTACATCGCCAATAGAAACACCTTGAGACCAACCATCTTCGCTAATTATTCCAGATTGAGTAGATGCATCGATGAAAGTCATACCTCCTTCATTCAAATACAATTTATCTGCTACGATATTTCCTGTAAAAAAAATATCTTGAAAACCGTCATTATTAAAATCCGCTATACCTACACCTCCCCCTTGGTAAATATTAGCCCAATACAAGTGGTTAAATTTTGCAGTTTCTTTAATCGCATTCTCAAAATCTACATTTGTTTCATTGGCAGACAAAAGTTTAAAGACTTGACCTGTAAAAGGAGTTATAGACGCTTCCTTTCTGTCATCTCCGCAAGCAGTAAAAAGTAGGCAAAAAAGTATAAAAGTTATATAAAAACGATAGTCCATATGAAATTGCTCTTTTAATTATGTATCAAAGGGAGAAATTAAAATGGAGTATATATAAGGTGGGTATTTTATCCAGAGGAGAACAAAATTAGTAAAATCTTAATTTGTTTTAGGAATAAAGTGCAATTTGTTTTGAAAATATTAATATTAAAAGACAAAACTTGTTCCATATTCTAACATAAATAAGACATGATTCACAAAATCATATCTAACCACAAAAAAAGCCCCCCCCAGCACCGAAGTGCCAGAGGAGGTCATCCCAAAAACCAGATTCTGAGAAAACTTCAATCGGTATAATGGGAAATCGCACATTGTCTCAAATCTTTAGGGGGGAGTGCGTCCTCCCTTATTTCTTTAGTAAGGATGTTAGATATTAGACCTTAGATTTTAGACTGCCGAGGCATTTGTTTGTCTAATATCTAAAGTCTAACATCTAACGTCTTATCTAGTCAATCACAACCATTTTGCGCGTTGCAGTGTGGCTTGCTGTTTCCAATTGGTAAAGCAATACACCTGCTGCGTTAAGCTCAGATTTGTTGATTTCAATTGCATTGTAACCTTTATCAAAGTCACCTCTTATTGAAGTCAACACCTTACCGTCTAGGTCATATACTGTCAAAGTAGCTGCGCCTGCTGTTGGTAAGTTAAAGTTGATGCTCGTTGATACGTTGAACGGGTTCGGTGTATTTTGGTACAACTCGAACGCTGTCGTAGCGTCATTGAAATTCAATTCTAAATCCATGATTTCAATCGTTTCTCCCGTTGTATATGCCTCTGCTTTTAGAGACTCGCGGTCGATGTTGATTGCGTCAAAAAGTGTTGTGTTGTTCTTAGCTTTAAATGTAATAGTGAAAAGTGTGTTAGTGTTGTGTGTGTTTTCTGCTCTGTCCCGACTTACTAAAATAATTCCTTCGTCTGTGTTGTTTAGTCCAAAATTCGCTACTGTCATATCAGAGTTTTCTTCTGGTGTAACTTTGACGAATTCTAGTGCATCTGTATCAAATTCTAATCCGAATTGGTAACCGATAACATTCTTGTAGTCAGGCATTTGCATAGCCACTTCATACACTTCACCTGCATTTAAAATGCGGTTGTCTGTTTCAATATTAAGGATACCTGCGCCACGCTCTTCTGCGCTTTGATTAAAGTTGAACACTGCTGTACCATTGACATCACCAACTTTGATAGCTGTAAAGTCTATAGATTGCATGTTTGACTCTAGGTTGTTGATACTGTACACTTCAGGGAAACCTTCTTCCCAAGGGTTATTTGGGTTTGTGAAGTTGTAATTAGCATCTACGAAGCGATAAGAAGTATTATCGTTCGGGAAAACTTCATCCAATCCTAATACCATGCGGCGTAAAACAACTACATCTGAGGTCGTAACCGATGATGATTTGTTAGCATCTGCTGCAATAACTTTGTAAGGACTATTTAAAAGTTCCAACCCTAATACGTGTCTTCTGATTAATACTAAATCAAAAGTCGTGATACCATTCATGTAGTCAGCATCCATGCTAGGCTGTACAGTATAGTCATATCCTGATTGTAACTCAATGAACTCAAATTCACCTGCTTCGTTGGTAAGCGAGGGGTTTGCAGTTGGTCCATTACCGCTGATTGCGACGTTGACGCCTGACATTGCATTTCCTTCTTCACTCGTCACTCCTCCTGCTATAGTTTGGATTCCACCAGGACCTTCTGTACATAAATTCATATTATCTTGAATAATAATATATGTCTCACAATAGTCGCTGTTTCCTGCTTCGTCAGTCACTGTTAACGTTACAACATTCGTTCCAACATCCTCACAATCGAAGACATTCGGAGTTAATTCTATAATCAAATCTTCTTGTGCTGTACAGTTGTCTTGACTACCGTAGTCCATAATCTCTGCTGCTACTTCAATCATACCGCCGTCACCCATTGGCATTAACTCAATAGCTACACCATTTACACAAATCGGGGTCGGTGCTTTACCGTCCAATATAGTTAATGGGAACTCACATACACCCACGTTTCCGCAGCCGTCAGAAGCAATAATTTTCACAGAGTGTATACCAAATGGATAAACTCCTGAGATGTCGTTTCCGTTTCCGAATACATCAACACTACCGTCTGTATCTAAATCAATCTCGAAGCTAAAATCTACGTTTGTGCTACAGTCTTGCGCTACAAAAGGAGCGAAAGTTACTGGTGCGCTACCGCAGTCTGCCTCTTGGCTTGTTACTACTAATTCTGCTGGACAATCAAAGATAGGTGCCTCATTATCAGAGACTTTGATGATTTGTGTCCACTCACCGTATCCGCCTGAGTTTTCTACATTCGGGTCATATTGACACCAGTCAATTACTATCCACTTACGCAAAATCTTGTAACATGCAGGTGGGTTAATTGGCAAGTATGTATCTTCATGTGTTACCGCGATTAAATCACAAGTATTTGAAGAATAAACTGGCTGACGGTAATTCAATGGTTGTAGTGGCAAGTCTTCAATGTCAGTACTTGCACCACATTCAAATGTTTCGTAGTCAGAAGGCCAAGAAACTGTTGAGACATCAAATGGATTGCTATTAAAAATAGTCAATGTTTGAGCACATTCTGCTGTGCGACCTGCGCCGTCAGTAGCTGTAAAAATACGGTTTAAGAAACCTGTACCACAAGTAGTACGTAGGTCATTTAATTCTTCTGTAACGACTGGAGTCTGACAATTATCCGTACCGATAGCTACACCGTGCTCACTCAAGTCAGCGACATTGATATTAGCACCTTCACATTCGATTGTTTTGTCTGGAGGACAAGTGATAGTCGGGTCCAATTTGTCTTGAACAGCCACTTCAATCATACACTCGTTGTAGTTATCATATTGGTCAAAAACACGGAATACAACCATAACAGTCTCTTCTGTATCTTCACAACAGAATTCAACATACTCATCAAAAGTATCTTCAATACCTGCACAATCAGTTCCCATACGACGCGCCTCAAAGCGGTCAATCTGACAGTTATCTTCAGAACCGTCATCAAATACCTGCGCTGAAATCAAAGCTGAACCGTCTCCAGTCAAAGCTACAATTGTAAATTCATCACAAACAGCAACTGGTGCCGTGTCATCAGTTACGTTAACTGTAGCTGTACAAGAAGAAGAGTTACCACATTGGTCAGTAGCCACATAAGTCAAAGTGTGCACACCTACCTCTAGAGTAAGTGGGTCGCCAACTTGCTTGATGCCTAAAGGTGTGATTACAAAAACTTCAACAGAAGAACAACCGTCTTCTATGCTCAATGGAGCTGGTAAAATAATCGTTGATAAACAGGCAGAAGTTACTGTACTTGCCTGGATAGTAGTAGGACAAACAATGACAGGAGCTTCATTATCTTCTGTTTTGATGACCTGAATACATGTATATGGGTTTTCGTCCAAATCAGTAGATACACACCAGTCATAAACTGTCCATGTACGTAAGATTTTAGTTCCACCACCACAAAGGTCAAATACCTCATCAGAGTAAGAAGAAGCTAATTCACAGAAGTTATCTGCGCCTGGTACGATGTCATAATCTTCACCATTAATAGTGAAGTATGGGTAACCTGTATTAGAAGGGTCAGTATCTGGAGCGTTGTCCATGCTACATTGTAATGTCACATTTGCTGGACAGCTTGGCGTGAAATCTACTAAAGATACACGGTCTACTGTGATAGTTTGTGTACAAGAAGTCACATTGCCCATCATGTCAGAAGCTACCCAGGTACGATTGATGATAGCACTATATGAGTCACTACAAGCACCGTCCGTTACATTATCAAAGTAGTCAATTGTCATGGTATTCATACCTCCTGAACAATCTTCGATAGTTGGCATCATGTCTCCCGTTGGGTCTGTGTTTTCTACACAGTAAACCGTACGGTCAGTACAATCGATGCTCGGTCCGAGTTTGTCTTCAATCATTACTTGTCCCCAACAAGAGTTGTTAGAGTCTGAGTCAATAACTTGATAAGTCAAGATTTGATTGATGTAATTTTCATCGACCGTCGGAGATGTTGGCACGCTGCCTCCCGTTGGTGTTGTCAAAATAATGGTGTAAGGACCCACACATGATTCTGGGGATTCTAATACCATATCTGGTGTGATTGAAACTTCACAGTTTTGGTCAGGACCAGATAAAGAAATGTTGACATCGTCATTACATGTCATTGCACACTGCGCATTTGCTGTGTTACTCACAGCAAAGCTTAAAAAGAATGCCGCAATTAAGCTAAACATAGGAAGTAAGCTAGAATTTCCCTTGTTAAAGCGGCTTTGTGTAAACCTAAATTTTCTCATGGGATGAAAATTTTAATAATTTGTTTTAAAAAAAATGTTTCGACAGTGTGTAAGAATGTGGTCGAAGGTCTTGTTAGTTTTTAGTTGGTAATTGAATATTTGGAAGGTTTCGGCGCACGTGACTATGCCTAATCTTCTGATTATCAACTACTTTCCTAAGTTTCTTTAGTTTGGTTGTTAATTACTGGTTATTGGTTATTTTCGTTTGTCTTCCATACTTTTGAGCATAGTTGTGACTGTTTGAATGCCTGTCATTTTGCATTCAAAAAAGAAAATACCAATGGCTTTCGATGCTATTGCACCGTCACCTAAAAAATTACTTGCGTGTGTATGTGTAAATTACGTTCAGTTCTAAAAATAAAATAAATAACAGAGATATGCGAAAACGTATGGAGTCTAAAATCCAACGTCTAACATCTAATATCTCAAATTTCATCAGTCGATTTGCTGGTACAAAATATCCTTGTCGAAGAGGAAATCTTGCCCAGTCAAATCGCCGAATTTTCGAACGCCTCGTTACTTTTAAAACGAAAACGCTCAGCGACGACCGAGTTGTGATACGGGCTGGTGGAAATTGAATTGTCCGTTTTAAGCCCCCTATCCCCCTTAAGGGGGAACTTTTTTCAGGGCTAAGTTTAGTTTTTAATTAAACTCGGACTTTTCTGTTTTCCTTGATGAATTTTTCAATTATATTTTCCGCTATGTTCATGGAAAATTCTATTGCTTTTTGTTTAAAATCAATGTATTAACTTTCAGTTTCAAGAATTACATTTGTAAGAACGTATCTCAAATTAGACATTATACATTTGATATTATACATTTAAAAAGTCATCGCCACCGTATGTGTTGTGTGTGTAAATTGTGTAAATAGTGTTAAAACTGAACGGTTAAAGAAGAATAGATTCGTATAAGAAGAATCGGTGGTCGCTATCTCAAAGTATGTTTCTTAGTAACTGTGGTGTCTGACACCTATTTTGTTACTTTTCTTTATACAAAAGCCTTTGCCTTTGTAGTTTCAATTTCGGTTTTTCAAAAGAAAAAGGTGGTCTCCTTCATCGTAAAATGTCGGAGACCGACCCATCCCAAAAAACCTAATTTTGAATTAAATCTTTTCACGCCTTTGCGTGATTTTTTTCGTTTTGTTAAGCCCCTTTAGTAGTTCCCTTTTCAGGGAGCAGAGAGGTTATTTAGTTTCTTATCAGCACAAATTTCCGTGTCATATCTCTAAATCCTGTACTCTCCAAGCGGTAAAAATAAACGCCAGGCTGCCAGTTTTCTTTAGACAAATCAAGTTCAATATTGTGTGTCCCGCGTCCAAAATTATTCTCTTCTCTCCAGAGAATATTTCCGTAAGCATCTAAGACTTTTAGTATCGTTTCTGTTGCCTCTGGCAAGTAAAAACTAACTGTTGTTTTTCCAGATGTTGGATTTGGATAATTTTGAAATAACTCCGCACTTTGTGCAGCTTCATTATCAAAGATTAATTCCAG
>CALDUB010000501.1 GCA_937923465.1 uncultured Saprospiraceae bacterium | reverse complement strand
TGTATTTTCAATGCTCGTCGCATCTACTAACGGACGGAAAGAAATCTTCCCTAAATTTCCTGCGAAACGCTTTTGCAAACCAAAATCAAAATGGATATTTCCTTGACGTACCCGATTGAAATTTAAGTATTCATCATCTTCTCCTTCTACTGTTGAGTCATATACAGTCTCATTACCCAATCCAAAGTAATTAATCGCATAACGAGAGTTTGTCCCTCTCAGATTAGTCACAAAGTCCCAACGCTTCAAGATATCAAAATAGACGCCTTTATACTCTAAATTCAAACCCTTCGTCGCAAAAGCATAATCTGCAGAGAAGGTATGCTTCTGAGAGAAATGTGGCTTTCCAAAGTCAAAATTTGTGAATTGTAAACCAAACCCAGCTAAAAATCCATCATCTGGATTGTACGCCAAAACAGGAGAAGGCATCACGATATTGCGCTCGTATTGTGGACCGCGACGGACGTAGGTATTTTCTTCTGCCTCTACGCTTCGACGGTCTTTGGTTTCCTTACCACCGTCGATTTCATTACCTTCTAAATTGTCATAAATCACGGTCTTTTTTCCCAGTGAACTAACATTTGATTCATCCTCAAACTCATCTTCGTCTAAACCTCCAATAAGATTAATCTTAATTCCTTTTTTGACATCTCCTTTCACGATAAAAAAGTCATCGCCATTTAATCCGTAAATGAAAATTTCCTTTGTTTCTGAGCGTTTGAAAGTTCTTTCGTACATCTTCTCATCCTTCTTTCCTTTCTTCGACATGTCATAAACGTAGACTGTTGTCCGTTCGTCGTCTTCTCGAATGATTTCAATATAATCTTTGTTTTCAGAAGCAATAACGGTTACGCTTTCTGCCAGATACATATACAAGTCACGGGCAAAATCTTGAAGATTAGCACGCCTTTGCTTTAAAATAGGAATTAATTCTTCTGCTGATAAATCATAAGCATCTGCGGGCATTTCACGAAAAGCCTCTTCGATAATTTCATCAGTGACATTATCTTGGATGTACTTCGCTTGTTCTAGCCATTGTTCTAGACTCAACTCATTTAAGAAGGCAGCGTCAAAATGACGTGGACTCCAACTTGCCCATTTCATGTTGCCTAACTCTGGTTTATAAGTCACCAGTTGACGCAAAAATGGCGCATATAGACGCGCAACGGCAGTAACCGCACCGTCATATTTACTAAATGCTTGGTCACGGTCACGCGGTATCGGACGGTAAAGATTGATACCGTCTTCTTTAATTTTTGACCAACGCCATTGGTCATCATGTCTATCCCAATCACCCACTAACATGTCAAAAAGGCGCGTGCGTACTGTCCATTCTTGGTCAATACGATGCTTGTAACCTTTCTTTATTTTTTCGGCGACATCATAAGTACTCATGATATCTTCAGGTGTTCCAAAGGTTTCTTGGTCTTCCCATTCCTTAGACGGACGCTCTTCTACCAAATATACTTCATCACCAAATACGTCATTATGTACATCTAAAACGGGCTGTTTTGGAATGTAATAAAGTTTTGGATTAGTATGATAAATATTAGCCGCATCACACATTTTTGGAATGGCTAATGGTGTGAAAGGGTGTGTAGAAAGAAAATTATCCCTTACTAAAAAATTAGTTGCCTGTAATTGATTGAAAGGGTAGGGGATAAAACGAGAAGCATCTTTTGTAAGCGCACGCATGGTAAATTGTCGCCCTTTTTTGTCTTCCATTCGGAGGGAATTGGTCTGATTACCACCACCGCGTTTGAGGATAGTCATACCGCCTTCAAATTCTGCTAAATCTAAAACAGGAAATTCATAATCCTTGCGATAAATCTCGCGCCAGTGCTCTCCTAATAAAGCATTGTGTAAACCACCAACTTTTTTTGTCTCTGTCGTAATAGCTTTTGACGAAACTGTCTCTTCTCCATTTTTATAATTAGGAAATTCATCAGGAATATTCTCTGGTGAAATGTCCAGTTTATCTTTTATTTTACGACGAAAGATAGTTTTGCCTTCTGTTCCGTCGTCTATCGGAACGTAAAACTCTAACCAAGCCGAACCGTCTTCATAAAAATCAATTTTGCTAAAACCGTAGTGTCCATAGGTCATGAGTGAGCCATTACCAGCTACCGTCGGCGTCTCTTTAGAACCAGCACCACTAACGATATATTTTTGACCGTCTCGCTCGAAATATTGTAAAGAGTGCTCATGACCTGCTGCGAAAATATACTCTCCACTTTTCTTTGCTGGAGTCGCTACGGCTTCAATCATTTGCTTATAAATACCGTGTGAATTGTCCTGTCTCATACCCGAAGTTGCTCTAACAAATTGAGCAACAGAACCGATAATCGGAAAAGGAATCCACAAGTGGTCAGACTTTTCAGTTAACGGAAAAAGGTGCTGTTTCCATGTGAAGTGCCCACCATGTGTACCGTTGTTGTAGATAGGGTGGTGCATTGCGATGACACAGTTTTTAGAGCGATATTTACGTACAATATCGTTGAATAAAAATCTGAAAACTTCTCTGTCTTTAATATCACAATCATCATTGATGTCGGGATGTTTGTCCCAATCTGCCAGCCACCACTGACTGTCGATGACGATGACGACCAATTGGTCATTTATTTCGATAACCTCTGGCCCACTACATCCATTATTTGGTAAGAAAAATTCCTTTGATTTAAACTTGTCACCATATATTTTCTCTAACTCTTTTTCTACATATTTTTCTTCTCGGCGTACGCCTTCTACACCATACTTCCCCCAATCATGATTTCCTGGTAAAAAGATAGGACGTCCTGCAAAATCTTTAGTTGTTTCGATTTGAGCATTAAGACGATGTTCTGCAATCACGCGGTAATCTTCACTCTTTTTAGGCATTCCAACGGGATAGATATTATCTCCCAAAAAGATGACCGAGCTATTTTCTGAAGCTGTATCAAGATGACTTTTTAATAATTTCAAAGCAGGCTTCGTTCCTCCTAGAGGTGCATTTCCAGCATCGCCGATGAGGTACATCGAGTGTGTTATCTTAAGATTTTGGTCGGGTATTTTTTCTGCCCAATCTTCTACCTCAGGAGCAATATGAAGTTTATAATCTGCACAAGAAGCACAGAAAATAATCAAGAAACAGAAGATAAGTCGGTATTGTAATGCGTACATTTTTTTCGTTTTAATCTGGAATATGTCCGAAGGTAAAAAAGTATGAAGAGTTTTAGGCTTCTTTTTCTGAAAAAGACTTGTATTAAGGTCAAATGCTTGATAGGCATCTATTGTTGAGTGAATTGGAGATAATTAAATAAGTAGCTTATTCTATTTGAGTAGGTTATCATTTTGTAAAGTAATGATAAAATAGCTTTTTGGTTTTAAGCTTCTGATTATCAGTTGGTTGTGTGGTTTTTAATCATTTTTAAACGTTTACAAATGATTACACCCGCCATTAAACAATTAAAAAACGACTACGACTTGCACCTTGCTGCATCTTTGCATTGTCAATTGACGGAAGGCGTACTACTTAATAATTAACAGCCTTGAATGTCGCGTATATCATTAACTAGTAAGCATCTTTTTTACACACCATTTTTGAACATCTTGTTCTTTGAAAAAATTTGTGATTGTAAAAATTAAAAACTCAAAGTTATTCGTATTCCCTTGAGATTTTAATTTTCAAACGACTTCATCGACAATCACAAGATTTCAAAGGACTAAATTTAAAACTCTAATTTCCGCGAAAGCATGACGATGTATTTCGCGGAAATTAAAAAGCAGAAGCGCATATATAAATGCCTTCTACTTTCAAACCATTTACATCATCATGAATTCAATTCTGCAAAAATTAGAAGCAATGAATAATATCAGAAACAGAGTACAACTCATCGGAAACTTAGGCAAGGACGTAGAACTAAAACAAACAGAAGCAGGCAGTGCATTTGCACGTGCATCTCTCGCCACTAAAGACATTTACAAAAACAATCGCGGAGAGCGTGTAGTGGATGTACAATGGCATCAAATAGTTGGTTGGGGAAAAGTAGCAGAGAACATGCAGGTCTTTTTAAAGAAAGGACGAGAAGTTGCTATCACAGGAAAATTGCGCCACCGCAGCTATCAAGACGCGGAAGGCTTGACTAAAAATATATCTGAAATCGTGGTAAACGAGTTTTTATTACTAAGCTAAACAACGTAGCACAGCTTTGTAAGCTGTTCGTTCAACGGGTTTTCAACCCGTCAAATCAAAAACAGGAGAGGAACTTTTGTTCCTCTCCAAAATTTTCGAGAACACAATAAAAACATTACTGCTGAATTTCATTACTGCTTAAATGACCGGGCTGCGGAGCGACTTCCGCAGCTCTTTTTTATTGCCCTGTAGTCAAGTATTTTGCTTTTACGCTAGACATTCGTAAATTTGCACATCAACAAGTCTAGTCTATTAAGATTTTTGTACGAAATCTTACGAATGACCAGAATAAAAGAAGTTATGAAAGCAAATACAGGAGAAGAGAAAACAAGATACAGCGAGCTAGAATTAGCAGAATTCAAAACGCATATAGAGAGAAAGATAGTGGAAGGAATGAAGCAGTTGGAATACTTCTCAGAGCAAATAGCGAAAGCAGAAAGTCCAGCGGCGAAAGCAAAAGGTTTAAATGATAGTATTGCGGCAAGTGCGCAATTTCAGAGTCTAGCAGTGCGCCAAGATAATCATCTACACAATCTTAATGATGCATTGCTTCGTGTGAGAAATGGAGATTACGGAGTATGTCAAGAGTCTGGAAAATTGATTTCAAAAGAACGTTTGCTAGCAGTACCACATGCGAGAATGAGTGTTCAGGCGAAAAAAGATAAGAAGGCAAGACGCAAGAGAAAGTAAACCCTTTCCTAGCAAAAGAGTGTAACAACAAAGAGAAAACCGTAGCGCAATTAACGTTACGGTTTTCTTTTGTCGAAAATATTGGTCTCAAAAACAACGTTTTCCCCGTCAACCCGTTCTTTATTAGCGCTCTTATCGAATGCAGACAAATGAATTGCTGCTTTTTGCTAATTTTGCAGTTCATTGGAGTCCAGACTTTAATTACCTTAACGTCTAGCATCTCACAATCTATTTCAACATTAAAAAATATACCCTTGAGTAAATCCGTAAAGGTTGTTCTAATAATTTTATTAGTTCTTATCATCGACCAAGTCTCGAAAATATATATCAAAACTAACTTTGCTTACGGCGAAACGTATAGTATGGCGAGCTGGGCAAAACTCCATTTTGTTGAGAATCCTGGTATGGCTTTCGGTATTGAGTTCGGAGGTGAATATGGAAAATTAGCTTTGAGTTTGTTCCGTATTGTCATGGTTGGCTTTTTAGGATATTACTTGCGTCTGTTAATCAAACAAGGCGTATCTCTTGGATTAGCTGCGTGTTTTGGGTTAATCTTTGCAGGAGCACTGGGAAATATTATTGACTCTGCTTTCTACGGGATGGTTTTTACCGAGTCAGGTCCTTATCCTTCACATGACCCTGCACAATTAGTGAGTTGGGGAGAAGGCTACGGTACTCTTCTTCATGGACGTGTAGTCGATATGCTGCATTTTCCGATGATAGATGGTTATTTCCCTGACTGGTTACCAGCTTGGGGTGGACAATATTTTCAGTTTTTTCGACCAGTTTTCAATATAGCAGATAGTGCCATAACGGTTGGTGTTATTGCTTTGCTATTATTTCACAGAGACTTCTTTAGTGAAGAATTTGGAGAGAAAGAAAAGACGGTACAAGAAACAACGTTTCCTGTGGAAGATACATTCTCAGACAAAGCGAAGGAAGGGATATAAACAAGATTTGAGATTTACTTGGAAGCTGTTTGAGTTTAAGTATTCCTATCGGGATAGAATTAGTTAAACTCAAACAGCTTCTTAAATTGTAGAAATAAAAGTGGGCAATGAGAATTTAATCTCATTGCCCATTTTTTATAGTATTTAGTTTTACTTCTTCACAGACACCAAAACAAAAGCTGGTGGCACATTTAGAGGCGTAAAACTTACATCTACATTTCCAAAAATCTCTTGATAGATTTTCTTAGTCAGTAGCGAGTAGTGAACTTGAATATACTTCCCGTCTTGTTTCAAGTGTGTTTTACACTCATTGAGTATCTTGTATGTCAACTCTTCTGGAAAAGCGACAAAAGGGATAGCTGAAACGATGAAATCGGCTTTGCCCATATCATGTTTTTCTAGGTATTCTCCGATTTTTTCCGCACTATCTTGTATTGCGTACATTCTATCGTCTCCGATAGCATTTAGTCTATCAAACATCTTCGGCAATATCTCAAAAGTTAACAACTTTGCATCTGGATGCATTGCTTTCAAAATATGCTTAGTTATTACACCGTCTCCTGCACCAAGTTCAACGATACTGCGTGCTTTTGAAAAATCAACATGCTTTATCATGTCTTTACACAAAAACTTAGAACTCCGTGTAATCGTTCCTACGGTTTTGATATTTTTTATACTTGTTCTGAAAAAATCGATGGTTCCCATTTTCTCTTTCTCCTTGAAATCCGTCATAATACCGGGAAATTTTAGTTTAAAAAAATGCTTTTCATTTGTGACATCTATAAATCAAAATATTATTACTTCTCTCAAAGATGTACTTTTATCTAGTCAAAAACATGACCAAATTTTAAAATATGTTTTGCAAAGCTAACTGATTTTTTGAGAGATAAGGTCACTTTTACGAAATAATTAAGGACAGCCACAGTTGCTCGCGCGACAAGCGGCAAGAGTTAAAATCAATAGAAAAAAGATAAAAATCTGTATTTTCTGATTTTTCAAAGGCATATTTTTTACTTTTGATGTGAAAGAAATTTTCTTCTAATGTTATAAAACTACAAAACATTTGGCGACTCGCAAAAAAGTATTGATTTGTATTTTAAATTGGGGGTTAGGACATGCAACACGTTGCATTCCTATTATTCGTGAGTTGCAAGCACAAGATGCTGAAGTTGCCTTGGCTTCTGATGGTAGGGCATTAGATTTATTAAAGGAAGAATTCCCTGATTTAACGACTTATGATTTGCCAGCTTATGATGTGACTTATCGCACCTGGAATATGTTTTTGAATATCGCTCCACAATTACCAAAAATTCTTCGTGCTGTTCTTCGAGAGAAAAAAGAAGTAAAGAAATTGGTTGAATTGCATCAATTTGATTGTGTTATTTCCGACAACCGATTTGGCTGCTTTGTCGAAAATATCCCTTCTGTTTTTATGACACATCAGCTGCGAATTAAGATGCCTTTCTTAATTTTAGAAAATATTATAGCTGCTTTTAATCAATATTTTATTCGAAAATTTGACTATTGCTGGGTACCTGACCGCTTAGGAAGTCCTAATTTATCTGGCAGTCTCGCGCATGGAGTAAAAGGTTTAAAAAGTGAGTTTGTTGGCGTTTTGTCTCGGATGAAGAAAAATGATGTTGTGTCTGTTTATGACGTTTTAATAGTATTAAGCGGACCAGAACCACAGAGAAGTTATTTAGAAGATATTCTGACGGAACAAGCCTTGATTTCTGACAAGAAAATTTTAATTGTTCAAGGGAAGACGGAGCGGAGAAGCCACGTCTTTTTAAACGAAACGACAGAGCTCATCTCTTATCTAACTTCTGAAAAATTGAACGAAGTGATGTCGGCTGCAGATGTTGTTATTAGTCGCTCAGGTTATAGTACTATTATGGATTTGGCGATGATTGGTAAGAAAGCAATTTTAATTCCGACTCCAGGACAGACCGAGCAGGAATACTTAGCAGAAAATTTGAAAAGTGATAACATTTTTTATTCTGAAAAGCAGAGTACTTTTAATTTAAAAATAGCTTTAACTAAAGTCGAGAGGTATAATGGATTTGAAAATGAGTTCGGTGAAAATAAAGAATTGAAAAAGGTCATTAAAAAATTGTTAGCAGAAATCTAGAACCATAAATATCATGACAAAATAACTATCTTCGCCGCACGTTTTTACAAGCAGTTTAGACAGATACGTCGTAATTCGTAAATCAAAAATCGTCCATACGGATAAATAAATCCTTTTATGTTTCGTTTTGAAAATCCTGATTTCCTTTGGTTTTTAGTCTTGATTCCCATCTTGACTATCTTTTTCGTTTATGCTATGTGGCAGCGTAAAGCGATGATTGAAAGATTGGGAGAAAGCCATCTCATCTCGCAGCTCACCAGCGGGCTTTCAAAATATAAGCACACCACAAAATTTGTTTTATTGATACTCGGTTTTGTTTTTCTAACTATTGGTTTGGCAAATCCACAATGGGGTGCGAAGACAATCACAGCTAAAGCGCAAGGTGTAGATATTTTTATTGCATTAGATATTTCTCAGTCTATGTTGGCAGAAGATGTGCGACCAAATCGCATGGAGCGCGCTAAGAAATTTGCTCAAGACTTTATTCGCGCAAGACGTCTTGACCAAATTGGTATTATCGTTTTTGCAGGGAATGCTTTTCTCCAAATGCCATTGACGAGTGATAAATCTGCCGCTAATCTATTTTTAAAAACAGCGGACCCAAGTATGGCACCTTCGCAAGGAACTGCGATTGGCGAAGCTATAAATACCGCAGAAGAATCATTTTCTGAAGAAAGTGGAAATAGTAAAATACTGCTCATTATTACCGACGGAGAAAATCATGACGAAGAGACAATGACCGCTGCAAAAATTGCTTCTGAAAATGGTCTACGCATTTTTTCTATTGGCGTAGGTACGGCAGAAGGAGGCTTTTTTCCAGATATCACAAGTAGTCGCCGAGAGTATAAACGTGACCGTTCGGGACAACCTGTTCGCTCTCGTTTAAACGAAGACATGATACAGAGTCTGGCAGATGCAGGCGGTGGTGCATCTTTTCTCTTGACAGATGCGGATGCCGTGATTGCTGCTTTAGATAAGGAAATCGCAAAAGTTGAAAAACGAGATTATGAACAGCAATCTTATACAGAATACGAGAGCCATTTTCCGATGTTTATCATTATTGCTTTATTGCTTTTTATGATTGAATTTTTCATTTCTTATAGAAAAAATAAGATGCTGGCAGGGAAGGATTTGTTTGGAGCGTAAGCAAATACAACCTTTTGTAAGGGCTGATGCTCTTTTAAAAATAAAAGAGCATGGCTGAAAAAGGTGGTTTTAACCTCAAAACATAAATAAATATTAACAGATTTGTTTTTGGAAGGTTAAAAATTAATAAAAGATGTGCTATTCGCTTACTTTTGCGTCTCTTTTATGAAAAGCAAACTTTTGAGGAGGTTTGTGTTACAATTTTGAAAATTTAAAAAGGTGTGAAATTGAGTTTTGCACCGTAGCAAAATACAAAAACGAATTATGAAAAGATTGATGAAAATCTCTTTGTTGGCTGTAGCCTTTTTGACTTTGAGCATAAACAGCGTATTTGCACAAAAATACGGACACATGAATTCTGGAACAGTATTGTCAGAATTGCCAGAGACAAAATCTGCTGACACTCAATTGCGCACTTACCAAGAGCAATTGGTTAAAAAAGGTCAGTCAATGGCGACGGCTTTTGAAAAAGAATACACTGAGTTTGCAGAACTATACCAAAGTGGTAAAGTAACTCCAGCAGTTGCACAAGCAAAAGAAGCAGAATTCCGTAAAAAACAGGGAGAACTACAACAGTACGAGCAAAAAGTAATGCAAGATGTTGGAGCAAAACGTGAAGAACTGTTTACTCCAATCTTGAAAAAAGTACAAGATGCAATCGATGCTGTAGGTAAAGAAAATGGTTATACCATGATTTTTGATACAAGTGCTATTGCTAACAATCCTATCGTTTTTGCAGCTGACGCAGATGACGTAACGGCAAAAGTGAAGGCAAAGTTGGGTATGTAATTTTACGGTAGACGGTTTACGGTAGACGGCAGACGATGCCGTTTTGACTTGTTCCGTCTCTGGAAACAAAAGCCCTTTTGACTAAGTCAAAAGGGCTTTTGTATTTACCGTCTCCCGAAAATCCTGTTTCGGTTAAATCCTGTGAAATTTCCGAAACGGGAGTTTCGGGATACGGCATAGTCACACGATTAGATATTAGACAATAATCATTAGACATTTAAATCATGATATTAATGGGTGGCTCACCAAGTACGGGCAGTTCTCTTTTGGTAAATATTCTGAATCGACATCCCGAAATCTTCGCGGGGTCGGAGACTTATTTATTTCTACATAAAGATTTAGCAGAGAATTGGAGTACTTATAAAAGCCGCTTGCTCAATACTGGAAAAATACGTGGATTAAAATCTCCTGCTTGGTTTCGGTTTAATGGAGTGCTCTTGGAGAATGACGACTATGGTTGGACGCGTCAAGAATTGCAGCGTTTAATTAGTGAAAGTCAAACTTATGAATTGTTTGTCGATGCTTTTTTCGCAAGACCATTAAAACGAGATAATAAGTCCGTTTGGATAGAGAAATCGCCTGCCAATAGTTTTAACTTTAAATATTTCGCAGAACGCAACCCAGAAACGAAAGTCATCCAAGTTATCCGCAATCCTTACGATACCGCAGCTTCGCTTTTTAAACGCGGTAATGATGCTTGGTTTAGCGCAGGACGTTGTCTTTTTGCTAATGCGCGGGCTTTATCTGCTGCTCATTTATCGAATTATTATTGTATTTCTTATGAAGCATTAGTTAAAAATCCAGAAGAAGAAGTTTCAAAATTATTAACTTTTCTTAATCTTTCTACTGATGTAAATCTTTTAGAACCAACAGCGGCAGAACTTGCGAAAGTCGTTCAGATGCCGGGTTGGCAACATAATGAGCATGGAAAGATAGGGAAGTCCAGCATCGGACGTTTTCAAAAGTTACAGCCAGAAGAACAAGCTCTACTTCGTGCTGCTTTTTCTTCTTTTCAGATGAATAAAAACTATGCTTTAAATCCTGACTTACGTACTGCTGAGCAGATTTTTTCAGCTTTAGAATATGATTACAAACCCGAGTCTGTAAAGCCATTTAAAGAAATATTGCATGAAGCGCGCGCCAAGGACATGTGGGCGCGTACCTGGCGTTTGTATCCGACAGGATTAGGGAATTATCCAGCGGAGATAGTTCTTTAAAGCTAACTGATTTTTAACCACACACACCAAATTCAACTTACCCTACATCTTACCTTTCAAATTACGTAAGTAAAAGTAATTCAATAACTTGAGCCATTATACTTGTTCTTTTTCCTTCTAAAAAACACAAAAAAGTAGTTCCGTAGCCCTGCTATGCAACGATTTTTTGAATTTCTTAGAAGAAAAAATTACTACGCATTATGGCTCAATTTATTAAATCACTTTTACT
>CALDUB010000500.1 GCA_937923465.1 uncultured Saprospiraceae bacterium | reverse complement strand
GCTACGCACCTGACTTGCTCTTTTTCCTTTTAACTGCGTTGTTCATCGGTCAAAGTATCAACAATTATCCCTCTTCACGCCTTGTTAAAAGAAAAAATAGCTGCGTCATTTTGCGTAGCTTATTAATTGCCAAGTCCCTTATTATAAAATACAAAGATAGCAAAGGATTTTAAATTTTGCCAACTCATTTTATGAAATTAAATCCCTGAAAATCAGAATGTTAGGAAAAACGATATTGTTTTCTTTCATTCTGTTATTGTTATGACGTAAAAAAAATGAATAGTTACCAAACGTTTTTAGCTCGAGTAATAGTCTTTAAGGTATACTCGATTTTTATCTTTACTCATTGTTGAGTAAATTAATTTTCAAAACTAAAATTATGAAATTGCATAAGCTAATCTTCTCAGCACTCTTTTGCCTTCTATTTTTATTCTCATCTTGTAAAAAAGAAACAGACGGGACTTGGTATTTTTATGACCAAACAAAATGTGCGGATGTTTGGGATACTTACTTAATAAACACGACTTATGAAGGTTTGATTGAGTATCATTTTTCGGAATTTACGGAGGCGACAATAGATGAAGTGCAGATAGTCGATGACGGGGCAGAGGAGCAGTCTTGTGAGGCGTGTAGTTGTACAACAGGGACAAGAATTCGGGTGAAAGCAGAGCTAGAATTTCAAGATATAATGGAGTCGGAAGGATTTGAATTGGAGTAAATGAAAATGCCTGATTGACACGAAGTACAATCAGGCATTAAATTTAGTTTTTGCTCATTCTTTCCATGACAAAAACACTCGCAAAGCCAAGAATCATCAAACCAACTGCAAAAAGCAAATAAGGTTCGCCAACTTGGTCAGCAAAGTTACTAGGAGATAAATTTATCTCCTGCAAGATTTTGTCGACCTCGATACCTGGCTCAATCATTACGATATTTCCTTCTTCATCCAATCCTTTGACAGCCTTGCGCCAAGGCCAGATTTTATTTAAAGAACCAATCATAAAGCCCGTCAATGCTGCCATTGTTGCGTTGTGATAATTCTTAAAAGTCCAACTCAACACGCGAGAGAAAGTCATCAGACCGACCAAGCATCCTATAGCAAATGTAGCTATCATGATTAAACTTGCCGTATCAATATTTCCACTCAAAATCTCTTTCAGAGTAGGAACAATAATCGTGTACATTCCCATTAAAAGCAGAATAAAACTACCCGAAATACCCGGTAATATCAATGCCGAAATTGCAATCATCCCTGACAAAAATACAAACCAAAGCGCTGTATTTCCTTCCGACGGTGCGGCAATAGTAATGTAATAGGCAATCGCAATACCCGCAATCAAACAGGCGATTTGTACCAAACCCCATTTGTTGACTTGTCTAGCGATATAAATAGCCGAAGCGACAATCAAACCAAAGAAAAATGCCCACAATAGAACAGGATAAGTCTCTAAAATATGCGTCACACCAAACACACCAACGACAATACCGACCACCATACCAATGACCAAGTTGACCAAAAAAGAACCATTCACTTCCTCCCATACGCCCGCAAATCCGTCTTCTTTAAAAGTCGTTAATAAACCTGGTCCAATCGCTTTGATAGAGTCTATCAAAGTCTCATAAATACCTGTGATAAAGGCAATCGTACCACCAGATACACCTGGTATTACTTCGGCAACGCCCATTGCCGCGCCTTTGAGTGCTAATGTGATTTTGTTGTTCATGGCGCAAAAATAGCTGTAGATTCGGGAATATGGAAGGATATTTAGGGGGATTTTTAGTTTTAGGTAATTTTGTTAATTTTGGGAGCGGTAATTTGGTAACAAGTCTATTTATGTTTCTAAAAAACACAGCTTGACAAAAACAATAAAATACGGTATCGTAGGCTTCAGTAGAAATCAGTTTGATAAACAAACTGCATTTCAGATATTGAATGAGTTATTTTCTAAAATCAAAGAAAAGCACCCCGACAAAACTATAGAAATAGTAAGTGGCTACACAAATGCTGGCGTTCCTAAAATCGCTTATGAATTATCAGATAAGTTTGGTTTTGTAACTGTCGGTTTTTCTGCACAACAAGCATTAAAAGTCAGGAGTGGCGTATATCCCGTTAAAAAAGTGATTTTAAAAGGAGAGCGATTTGGTGATGAATCAGAGGATTTTGTTAGGTATATTGATGCGCTTATCAGAGTTGGAGGAGGGAAGCAGAGTCGTCATGAAACGGAATTGTTTAAGCAAATTCAAATACAAGCGGGCAAGCCTTTGGATGCAGTCTTAAAGGAGTTTGAAGTGGAATGGTATGGGAAACGTTGAAAAATGTAAAATTTAACGGCTTTATGATTAAGCTAAGTAAGTGACGTTATTTATTTGGATAAAATTTGAAGGCAAGATTTTTTCGATAGTTTTCTTTTAAAAATCGTTGCATAGTCTGCACTACGGAACTATTTTTAAGAGGAAAATAGCGGAATAAAGATGTCTTCAAATTATCCAAATAAATAGTGTCACTTACTTAATTGCTTTTGTAGGGAAGAAATAGCAACATTTAAAATAAGAATTATGAATAAGACAGCAAAACTACTTTTCTTATTAGTCGGTTGCATAATGCCCATTTTTATTGGCGTATTGCATACTGCTACTCACTTTAGTAACTTAGTCACGCCAGAAATAAACGCGTATCTCCAAAAGGAATTTGTCATTTTAGGACAAGCACAGAGCCTTTGGAATACTTGGGGAATCGTTAGTTTTATGATGGGCGCATCATTCATAATTATTGGCTTGTTGAATATCTCGATGTTACGGAAATTGCCGAAAATGGATACACTTCCAATTTTGACGATTGTAGCGGTGTTACTTTATCAAATCTGTGTGACTTATGTTGGATTTGAGTTTGAGCAAGGCTTTCAATTTTATGGGGGGATATTTGGGGGAGTGTTGATGCTGGCTTGTTTGGGATTGACATTAAGGGGAAATTCTAATTAAAACTAGGTAGCATGATTTCACAAATACACTGGATAAACGAAGATAAAATAGGCGAAAAACGAATAGGAACCATGGCGAGACCAAGAGGGAACGATTGGTTAGAGGATGAAATTAGAGGTTTGAAAAGCAGAGGAGTTAGCTGTCTAGTATCTATGCTAGAAAGCTCGGAAGAATGGGAATTGGGACTGGAAGACGAAGAAGCAACTTGTAAAAAATGGGAACTGGATTTTATCAATTTTCCAATCAAAGATGTAAATACGCCAAAAAATGAGGATGAATTTATTAGATTAGCGACTGACTTGGCAAATCGAATTAAAGAAGACGAAACAGTCGTCATTCATTGTCGAATGGGTATAGGAAGAGCGTCAATCTTAACTGCTGCAGTAATGATAAGGTTGGGATATGAAGGGAAAGGCATTTTTGAAATAATCAGTAAATATCGAGGTGTGCAAGTGCCAGATACTGAGGAGCAAAAGAATTGGATTTTGTCAATAGAAGATAAATTAAAAAACTAAAATCAACAAACATGCAAGAAGACAAAAAAGCATCAAACTATAATTTTATCTACGGAATCATCATTGGAGTCATCTTATACAAAGTCTTTTTTGACGTGTTGTTGCCGATGATTTCTCAATAAAAAGAAAAATGACAGGCTTGCAAGAAAAAGGCTTCGAGATTATTGAAAATATTTATTCTAAAAAAGAAGCAAATGAAATTATAGAAGTGGTTGAAAATCAGGCTGTTAGAGGGCGTTTTGGGGTTCGAGAATTTTTATTTGATAACCCACTAATCGCCGAAAAAGTCTTTAATCAAAAGCTACGAAAAATAATTAAAAATATTTCACCCAATTGTACTAAATCAATAAAGTCTATCTACTTTGACAAGCCACCCAATGCAAATTGAGTCGTAAATTGGCATCAAGACTTAACCATAAATCTAACGGAAAAAAAGGAAGTACACAACTTTAGTAATTGGCGCATCAATAGTGAGCGCATAGTCGTGCGACCTAATATCGAAATGCTCGAAAATATATTCACTATTCGCATTCATTTAGACGACTGTACAGAAGAGAATGGTGCATTGAGAGTAATCGAAAATTCTCATAGAGAAGGCGTAATTGAAATCAAGGATTGGGTGAAAGGGAAAGTAGGAGAGGAGCGCATTTGTGAAGTTAGGAAAGGAGGAATTCTGATAATAAAACCTCTTATTCTGCATTCTTCCAAACGGACGGAGAATGAGAAGAATAGGCGGGTTATTCATGTAGAATTTTGTGATATGGATTTGCCTGAGGGTTTAGAGTGGAAGGAGAGGATTAATTTTTAGTAGTGAACAACCAATAAATCAATATCATGCAGATACCAGATAAAGACGAAAAATTCCCACTAAACGGCTATGACAGACTCTGTTTTCTTAAAAACATCATCAAAAATCCAAACATCGAAGTTGGAGATTACACCTACTACGACGACTTTGAAAATGTAGAAAACTTTGAAAAAAATGTCAAATACCTATTTGATTTCATCGGAGATAAGCTCATCATCGGCAAGTTTTGCATGATAGCTTCCGATGTCACCTTCATCATGAATGGGGCAAACCATTTATCAGAAGCCATCACTTCTTATCCATTCGCTATTTTTGGAAAAGATTGGTCAAATGCAATGGACGGAAAAAACTATCCAACTAAAGGAAATACGGTCGTCGGGAATGACGTATGGATTGGTTACGGAGCCACTATAATGCCAGGTGTAAAAATTGGTGACGGCGCTATTATCGCTACCAAATCAGTGGTTACAAAAGATGTAGAACCTTACTCTATCGTCGGCGGCAATCCTGCCAAACTGATACGAAAACGCTTTTCGGAAGAGAAAATAGAGCAATTATTAGAAATGTCTTGGTGGGATTGGTCTCTAGAAAAAATAACCGAAAATGTGCAAAAGCTAACAAACAAAAAACTACCAATATGAGCCAAATCAAACAAATCTCTAATCAATTTCGCGAAGCACAACTCAACGGAACTTGGATTGCCACCAACTTAAAAGCTGAAATCAAAGAACTCACTTGGCAGCAAGCAACAACCAAAATTGGCTCATTAAATACCATAGCCGACTTGACTTTTCATTTGAATTATTATGTTGCAGGCTTAGTTCAGGTTTTTGAAGGCGGGACATTAGACATACGCGACAAATACAGTTTTGATTGCCCTCCAATCACGTCTCAAGCCGACTGGGAAAAACTAAGAGACAAATCTTTTGCAGATGCAGAGAGGTTTGCCGAACTAGTGGAACAAATGCCTGAAACACAACTGACAGAAGGCTTTGTTGACATTAAATATGGTAATTATAGCCGCAATATTCACGGGGTTATTGAGCATACTTATTATCACTTGGGGCAGATTGTTTTGATAAAGAAATTATTGGTAGAGGGTTTTTGATATTGCGATTATATTGTTACATTTGGGTTGTTTGAGCATTACACCAACTATAAAACTATGAGAAGCAAAT
>CALDUB010000499.1 GCA_937923465.1 uncultured Saprospiraceae bacterium | reverse complement strand
TATCTGTAATCAACGGAGAGTACGCAAAAGGTTACAATGAAGTAACTTTGAGCAACTTGCCAGCAGGTGTATTAACTTACACTTTGGCTAACGCTAACTTCACTGCAACTAAAACAATGGTTGTAGTAAAGTAAGTTAGATTTTAGATAAAGGACTTTAGATATTAGATAATGCAAATTTATAATTTGTGGAGTCTAATATCTAATGTCTAAAATCTAATATCATTTAAAGGAAGTCGCACAGACTTTTATTTACGAATATGAATAAATGATTGAGTACTTTTAGTAATCAATTACCAAAATAAATTTGTTTTTTTCAAGGCCTTTCCCGTTTATTCGGGGAAGGCTTTTTGGTATCTAACACCGACTATAAGTTCTATAACAAAATGCAGGCTTTGTATAATAAAGGGGTAAGAAGGTCTTTTTTCTCTAAAAAAATCTCACCTTTGTTTCACATTCAGCGGAGTTGACTCTGTGCTATGGGACCCCCTTTACAAATAGGCTCTGATTTACTTTCATAATTTAATCGTTAGAATAATATGAATTCTAAGAACTTCTTATATGCATTTTTACTTTTTTTAAGCCCAATGTTGGCAATGGCTCAAAGCCAAAAGTGTAAAACTTCAGAGATTCGTCAGCAGAATTTTCTTGAAAATCCAGCACTAGTAGAACAACGCGCAAAGGCAGAGGTACAAATGCAAAAATGGATTGCCGAAGAATATCCAACTTACGTAGCTCAAAAAGATGTAGTAACGCTTCCAATTGTTGTGCATGTATTGTGGCGTACACAAGCTCAGAATATTAGCGAAGCGCAAATATTATCTCAAATAGAAGTCTTGAATGAGGATTTTCGTAAAATGAACTCTGATGCAGGTAATACTCCAGCGGCTTTTCAAGCTATTGCAGCTGATGCAGAAATCGAATTTTGTCAGGCAAGTGTAGACCCTGCTGGTAACCCAACTAACGGTATCACGCGTCGTCAAATTACTCAAGAGTTTATTGGAGATACAGAGGATTGGTACTCAACTTCTGCGGGTGGGCAAGACCCTTGGGACAATAGTAAATATATCAATGTATGGATTTGTGAAATTGATGACCAAGGGACGTTGGGTTTTGCAACGCCTCCAGGCACGGCGAATCCTCCAGCATCAGACGGTATGGTTATCGCTCCTGAATTTTATGGAAATATAGGAACAGCAGCACAGTCTGTGCCTAACCATTTAGGACGTACAGCAACACACGAAATGGGGCATTATCTTAACTTGGAACATGTCTGGGGACCTACTAATGGAGGATGTGGAGAGGACGACTTTGTAGCGGATACGCCGAATCAAAATCAGGACTCATTTGGCTGTCCTAGTTTTCCAGAAACGGACAATTGCACAAATGGAGGAAATGGTATTCAATACATGAATTTTTTAGATTATGTAGATGATAACTGCATGACGATGTTTTCAGAAGGACAGAAAGCAAGAATGTTGGCTGCGGTAAATGGACCTCGTCTCTCATTGTTGAGTTCTACGGCTTGTGGTTTGACAATCAACACAAATGATATTACTTTAGTACCAACGACTATCTATCCAAACCCAACAGCCAATTTCATTATTATGGATACCCCTCTTGCAGTAGGGCAGGAGAGTGTTTTAACGATATTTGATATTAGCGGGAAAGTAGTTTTAGTACAAAACTATAGTGTTACTCCTGAGATGATAAAAGTTAAGGTAGAAGGCTTAAATGCAGGTATCCATTTAGTTGAATTACGTTTTGGAAATAATGTACAGGGAGGAAAACTGTTGATAGAGAAGTAATCGTTTCGTTATTTTGAGTCTGTGCAGATTTGTCAAAGAACCATTTTTTATAGTACAGACTCGAAATAATGGAAATTTTTGGAATTTTAATACAAACGAAAAAATCTATACAATATGGAATTGATAATAGGATTACTTGTTGTTGCGGTTGCTGCAGTTTTTTTCATTAAAAGTAGACAAGATAAATCTTGGTCTACACCTACACCAAGCACTGAGATGCTTTATCTTAAACGAGGTGGGTCTCGTGGCATGAAGGTAACTGAGATTAATATTGGTACAGACGGAAAAACAACAATTAAGGTTGGTAAGGAAACTAGGGACATCGTTCTTTTAGATAAAACACAACGCGAAGAAATAAAGATGCTTTCTAATGCAGCTTTTGCGAAAGAATTAGAAGAAACATACTTAACCGGTGCACGTGATTTGCCTAAGACGACATTACGTTATCAGGGGAAGTCCGTTTTATTTCATAATAGAAATGCACCAAAGACTCTGATCAATTTAGCGCAAAGAGTGCAAGAGATGACTATGCCTGAATAAGTAAGTAAGCCTACTTAATGCTAAAACGATAAAAGCGATGCTTCGAGATTATTCTCAAAGCATCGCTTTTTATCGTTTTAGGACTAAAAAAGAACTTACTTTAATAAATTAAGCAAGTATTCACCGTAGCCACTTTTTATGTATTTATGTCCTAGTTTTTCCAACTGAGCATCATTGATAAAGCCCATTTGGTGAGCCACCTCTTCAATACATCCAATCTTTAGACCTTGGCGGTCTTCTATTACTTCAATGAATTGTCCTGCTTGAATAAGAGACTTGTGAGTTCCTGTATCTAACCAAGCTGTACCGCGCCCCAAAACACCTACTTTTAGCTTCCCCGCTTCTAAGTAATATTTGTTTACATCAGTGATTTCATATTCTCCACGAGCTGAAGGCTTAAGATTTTTCGCTACTTCTACAACACTATTGTCGTAAAAATATAAACCAGGCACGGCATAATTTGACTTTGGTTTCGCTGGCTTTTCCTCAATAGTCAAAGCTTTAAAGTTTTCGTCAAACTCTACAACTCCATAGCGTTCTGGGTCTGCTACTTGATAAGCAAAGACGACGCCCCCATCTGGATTCATACTTGCTTGCATGGTTGTATCCATATTTGCACCATAGAAAATATTATCTCCTAAAATGAGTGCTACACCATCATCACCAATGAAATCTTCGCCTAAAACAAAGGCTTGAGCAAGACCATTAGGGTCATGCTGAACAACGTAGCTGAACTTACAGCCGATTTCGTGTCCGTCGCCTAATAGTTTCTCAAATCCTGGCAAATCGCGCGGAGAAGAGATAATAAGAATTTCATTGATGCCCGCTGACATTAGAGTCGATAACGGATAGTAAATCATAGGTTTATCGTAGACTGGCATCATCTGCTTACTCACCGCTAAGGTAAGAGGGTAGAGACGCGTACCAAGTCCACCTGCTAAAATTATTCCTTTCATGTTCTGGTTTTGGATTATTGGACTAGGTTGTTCGTTGTTGGTTACTGGTTATTATTGTAATAACTAGTAACTAATAACCAATAGCTAAGTGACCAATAACAAATAATTTGAAACCCCAAAGATTAGGATTTTTCTACTTATTTTTCAATAGACCCGTTTTGTTTGGGTAACAAGTCTAATTATTCGCAGCTTGAATAGCTGCTTGTATCTCCAAAACCGCATTTAAATAAGTATTTTCTAAAACACTAAGGTATTGCGGTATTTGGTCAAGATTTTCTTCATGTTTGGCATTATGCTCCATTGCCGTATTTGCCTGTGTCATATTATCGTTGCCGATAAATGACAAAGTTGATTTCATTTTGTGCGCTGCTTTGAAAAGGTCTTCCCATTCTTGTGCATCTAGATGAGCTCTCATTTTTTCAAGTTCGGTTGGTATTTCTTCTAAAAGCATCTCTAACATGGTTGCTTTCATGTCATTATCACCATCGGTCATCAAGTCGATGTAATCTAAATTAATATAATTATACATAGTTTGTGCTATTTTCGGGGGCGAAAAAAATTAAGTTGGAGAATTTGAAAATTATAGTATTGAATAGATTTAGTTTATAGTGTATTTAGTAACGCGAGATAAATAGCTTCAGAATTTATTTTTTTCGTGTTACTTATAGTTTGCGTACAAATTAGAGTGATTTTTTCATAACACTAAAGTACTACAACTCTTTAAAAAACCTTTCTTCCTTGTGTGATGTATTTCTTAATTTTATAAAATAAATCTTCTGGCTTAAATGGTTTTAAGACAAAATCATCCATACCATATTCAAGATATTGTTTGTCCTTGGCAATATGTGCGTGAGCAGTCATAGCAAGTACAGGCAAGTCTTTTAATTGTGGCATATTCTTCCGAATATGAACTGTTGCTTCATAGCCGTCCATTATTGGCATTTGAATATCCATAAGAACTAAGTCAAATGTACGTTCTGTTAAAATCTCTACGGCAATTTGACCATTATCGGCAATGGTCAATTCTGCATTAGGGAATTTTCTTTCTAGTGTTTTACGTGCGACCAATTGGTTCATTTTATGGTCTTCCACTAATAATAATTTGAATGTATTATTATCGTCGTAATCAATTTCTTCGTGCTCAGGAACTAGCGTATCTGACTCTGTTCCTACCTCAATCAATAAGTCAAAAAAGAACTTAGAACCTTCGCCAAGGATAGAGGTTGCACCGATTCTTCCGCCTTGTTGTTCTACTAAGTTTTTGGCGATAGACAAGCCTAATCCTGTTCCTTCAAATAGTCTTTCCTTTGTACGAATACGTGTAAATGTTTCAAATACGGCATTAATTTTCTCTTCAGGAATACCAATTCCTGTATCTTCTACAATAAATTTTAATTGGACACTGTCCAATATACCGTTCATTTTTTTAACATAGATTTTGACATAGCCACTATCCGTAAATTTGATAGCATTTCCAACCAAATTATACAAAATCTGACTGAGACGTAACTTATCCCCATTTAGAATTTTAGGAATATTATCATCCAAGATGACCTGAAAATACAGGTCTTTTTCTTGCGCCTTGTATTGCATGACGCTCATCATATTATCAAGCAACTCCCTGATATTGAAGCCTTTATTCTCAAATACGACCTTGCCATTTTGAATGGTACTGACTTCCAAAATATCATTTACAATTCCTAACAGAATTTCAGAAGACTGTTTTATTGAACTAACAAGATTGTGTTGTTCTTCATCCAACTGCATTTGATATAAGATGTTACTCATACCTAGAATGGCATTCATTGGTGTCCGCATTTCGTGACTGACACTGGCAATGAATTGTTCTTTCATCTTTGCAGATTGCTCTGCAAAATCTCTTGCCTTTCTTAATTTTTCTGCCTGCTTTAGCTCCGTGATATCTCTTAATATTCCATTGTAACCAATGAAGTCTTCAGTCACTAAAAGATTGGCAGTCAAAAGGCATTGACGCACTTCATTTACCTTATGAGTGACCTCTATAGGGAAGTCTTTCACAGAGCGTTGTGACTTTAATTGTAACAACAAATCTTTTGCTTTTTCCTTTGGATAAAAAAGCGTGTGCATATCCTTCTTACCAAGCAATTCTTCATGGCTTATACCAAAAAGAGAAGTGGTTGCTTCGTTAAAATCAATCATTTTTCCTTCTAAAGTACAGATGTAAATGGCATCCTTTGATTTAGTGAAAATATGCTGATAACGTTCACGACTTTTAATGATTTCTTGTTCTGATTTTTTACGGTCAGTAATGTCTTGAATCACACCAGATGAAGTCCAACTGCCACCTTCTAGGCTAATATTACAACGAATATTAACAAAGTGATAGGAGCCGTCCTGATGTTGAATTTTTATATCTTTTGTTAGCTCTTCACCTGTTGAGATTGTTTCTCTATGGATGTCAAAAAATAAGTGAAAAGGATTGTTTTCTAATAATATATCTTCTGCCGAAAATACATCTTGACGTGGTGTGAGCCCAAAAATACGGTAAGTCTCGTCTGAGGCTGAAAACAATTGAATGTCAGGTGAATATTCCCAGTTTCCAATGTGCGCTAGTCTTTGAGTCTCCTCGAGTGACTTTAAAACACCATTTCTCTGTATAGAGTAACGTAGTGTTTTTGCAAGTAAGTCTGAGTCAAATGCACCTTTAACTAGGAAATCCTGTGCTCCAAATTTTACAGCTTCCAAGCCTAAAGCCTTGTCTGAAAGTCCCGTCATGACGATAACATTCAGATAAGGAAAACGGGTAATTAGACTTTTTAAGGTATCAAATCCACGACTATCTGGCAAAGTTAAATCCAATAAGACAGCGGCAAATTCTTCTCCTTTTTCTAATTCTTGTTTACCTTCCGTAAGTGTTACATGATGAGTAATTTCACAATTTACCAAATCACTTTCTTCCAATAATATCTCCACGAGACGCGCATCACCAGGATTATCCTCAATGAGTAATACCCGATTTTTTTCGGATACAATAGTGGTATTTTGAATAGGTTCTGACACGTTTGAAATGGTAAATGTTGTATTCACGGTATGACGAAGTTAAGAAGTTTTCTTAAGTTGGTTTACTTATTCGTGATTTTCCATGCTATAGTCATTTCATAAATGAAACTAAATGCATTTAATGTGTTTCTGAATCGGGAGCATAAGAACTTGGATATGCTTATAAAAATAGCAGTGTCCGAGCACTTAAAAGGAAAATCATGAAGGGGAGGAAATCGTATTAATTATGAATATTGAAGGAAAGTAATAGACTTGTAAATTTTTCAAGCTAATATCTTTCCTTCAAGTTCAACATAATTTATATCCTTAATAAATCAAAAATTAAGCCACAGGAAAGTATGTCACAATATCTTTTTTAAGATTGTTATATTTATTGAAGCGTAAAATGTTTAGTTTTGTTAATTAGGTAATTATACATAGTACTTAGTTGTATGTAAGGGGTCGTATGGTCAAAAATCAAACTATCAAACTAAGGACTTGTTCACTCATTAACCATTTACACACGTGGTAAGAAGATAAAATTAGCTCCTAGCTCACTTAATACAAAAAGACATAGGTCTGTTCCGTGTTCCGTGATAAGTTGAATAAACTCTGGAACCTTGGCAGACTGGATAATCTGCTTTGTTGAAAGTTCTTCTAATGAAGAAGCGTTCACAGACCAATTTCCTTTAGTTTCTTCACGGTCAATAATCGGAATTCCAATACTAACTGTATGTTGATGAAAAACGAAAACCGGATATTCAGAAATATTATTTTCTGTAATCGTATCGGCTGCTTTACCTAGTGCGGTTTTATAGCCAGCAAGTTCTGTTTGTAACTGTGCGAGTTGTTCTGCTTTTGTCAATTGTTTTTGTTTTGTAACACGAACAAAAGATGTTCGTAGTTTTAGTATTGTAAACTGCTTTTCTTTAATCTTAGATTATAAGATTTCGACCTTTACTTCTTCCATCACATGTTCTAATTCTTCTCTCAGTAAATCGTCTAAATTTTTGTACCAATCTAAATGTGGGGAAAGCTCATGACAACCACCCATAAACGGAGGCATACACGCCGTTAATTTATGCTGCTTGCTACATTTTGGACAGCGAGCTGCTGTTGTAAATGTATCCCAAGAATGTCCACAATCGCATTGCCAATACTTGCCACCATCAGGGCGCCAATCACATTTTGGGCATGCTATTTCTAAATCATCACCAATCATAGGAAAATTATATTTATTTAAAATAAAACGAAAAACTCCCGTTTCGAGTGCAAAGATACTCAAAACGGGAGTTTTTAGGTATTGTCAAAGGACAACTATTTTCTTACTTCACAATCTTTAAACTCATATCCAAACTCGTCGCCGAGTGTGTCAATGCGCCAACAGAGATGAAGTCTACTCCCGATTTTGCTACGTTACGGATAGTATTGATATTGATACCACCCGAAGCTTCAGACTCAAAACGTTTATCGATGTGTGCTACCGCTTCATGTAAAATTGGCAAATCAAAATTGTCTAACATGATACGAGTCACTTTACCTTCTCCAACACGCAAAACCTCTTCTAGTTCAACGAGATTACGAACTTCAACTGTCACGTTAAGATTTAAACCCTTTTCTTTTTGGTAATCTGCCACGCGATTAATGGCGTCTGTAATCGTTCCACAGGCGTCAATATGATTATCTTTAATCATAATCCAGTCATACAAACCGTCGCGGTAATTGTGACATCCACCTAAACGGACAGCCATTTTTTCGAAGTAACGTAGATTTGGAGTTGTTTTACGTGTATCAATGATTTTGACATCCAAATCTTCTACCTCAAAAAGAAAGCGATTAGACAAAGAACTAATACCTGACATGCGTTGCATGATGTTCAATGCTAGGCGTTCTCCCTGCAATAATGCCTGAGAGTTACATTCAACGGTAAATGCAATATCTCCAAAACGAACAGCTGTACCGTCAGCGATAAGCTGCGTGAATGTGCAACTTGGGTCTACTTTTTTAAAGACACGTTCTGCGATAGCAATACCCGAAATAACGCCAACATCTTTAACTAAAAGGCGTGCAGTATCACGCGCATCTTTGGGAATAGTAGAAAGAGAAGTATGGTCACCGTCGCGAATATCTTCATGTAAGGCGCGTGTAATAAAGTCATCGACTAAGGCTTCGTCGATTTCTACTTTTTTAAGTTCGATTGTGGTCATGTTAATTATTTTCTGAGTTTTCTCACTATTTTTGGTGGACAGATTTTAGATGTTAGACTCTACATTTGCTACATCATCTATAATTTACTAACTCTTTAAAATCTGATATTTTTTCTTTGAATCGGTAAAGGGACTGTGTTCAGAAGGGATAATTCGATTAATGGACTGCAAAAGTACGATATTTTGAGGAGAAGGTCAATAGGGCTTTTTTAGATTTTGGATGTTAGATTTTATACATTAGACTCTGGCTCTTTTTAAACATCAAAATCAAACTCTAATTGAATGCCTTCACCTGATTGTTGTTCCTTGCTCAGATTAGAAACGGCAACACCCAATAGACGGACGGCAGGAATATCTTCCGTATTTTCGTCCAATAAATCCATAACTGTTTTTTGCAAATCTTCTAAAGTACGGACTTCTCCTGCGTAGCTTTTACTGCGAGTAATCTGTTGAAAGTCAGGCGATTTTGCTTTCATCGTGACCGTACGCCCATAGTTATCTAACTTTTCGCAATGTCCAAAAACGATTTCAGAAATAGCTAACAGTCGCTCTTTCATCTCTGCCACAGTCTGTAAGTCTTCTGAAAAAGTGCGTTCTGCTCCGATAGATTTTCGGATACGATGCGGATTGACTTCGCGGCTGTCATCTGCACGTACGATGCGGTAATAATGGCGTCCTGCTTTTCCAAATCGGGTGACCAAATCAATTTCCGACCATTTTTTTAAGTCCGCGCCGTTGAATATCCGAAAAGCATTCATCTTTTTAGCGGTGACTTTTCCGATACCATAAAATCTTTCAATCTTTAATTCTTCTAAAAATTGAGTAGCATCATCGGGCGTGATGACACAAATACCATTAGGCTTATTGACATCAGAAGCTGTCTTGGCTAAAAATTTATTGAAAGACACACCAGCAGAGGCGGTCAATTGTGTTTCTTCTAAAATGCGTTTGCGGATTTGGTTGGCGACGATAGTTCCTGATTTGATGCCCATTTTATTCTCTGTTACATCCAAATAGGCTTCGTCTAAGGAAAGTGGCTCAACAAGGTCTGTATATTCATGGAAAATAGCGCGGATTTGTTGACTGACTTCGCGATAAACATCAAAGCGGTGTTTGGTAAAAATCAAACCAGGACACTGCCGCTTGGCAGTAATGGAAGGCATGGCAGACCGCACTCCAAATTTACGGGCTTCATAACTACAAGATGCGACCACACCACGAGAGGCAGACCCACCGACAGCAACGGGTTTGCCACGCAACTCAGGGAAGTCACGTTGCTCTACGGCAGCATAAAATGCGTCCATGTCTATGTGGATAATTTTGCGGTTGGTCACGATGTAAATTAACAAAAAAAGGTCGGCACAAGTTGAATTGTACCGACCTTTTAATTTACTTTTTTAATATTTTCTTCTTTTCCTTAGGGCGAATAATTAACCTCAAACTCTGGTCATAAGTAAAGTAATTGACGACCCAATTTAGAAAGACAATAATCTTATTTTTGAAACCTACCAAAGAAAATAAGTGTACAAAAAGCCAAACAAACCAAGCGAATGCACCTTTGAATTTCCAGTTAGGCAAATCTACTACAGCCTTGTTGCGACCGACGGTAGCCATACTACCTTTATCATTGTATTCAAATTTTTCGCGGAGTTTACCTTTGCTCTCTGCTTTAAAGTTTTTAGCAAGACGGACACCCATTTGTATGGCGACCTGTGCCACTTGCGGGTGACCATAAGGATTTTCTTCGCTCTCTAAAAATGCGATGTCTCCGATTGCGAAAACACGCGGCGCACCTTTCACTGCCATGTAATCATCAATTTTGATACGATTGCCGCGTACCAAACAATCCGCGGGCAATCCTTCGATAGTATTACCTGCTATACCTGCTGCCCAAATCATTTTATGTGTCGGAATGCTACTCCCATCTTTCATGTAGACATTCTCTCCGTCATAATCCTTAACGCGGGTATTGAGTTGTACCTTGACACCTAGCTTAGTGAGATAATCCAACGCGCCTTGTGAAGCATTATCAGACATGCCTTTGAGTAAACGGTCAGACGATTGGATGAGGTGAATATCAATTTCGTCACAATCCAACTCTGGATAATCTTTCGGCAAAATGTGCTCTTTCATCTCTGCCAAAGACCCACACACTTCCACTCCCGTCGCGCCACCACCTACTACGACAATATCCAAATACTTCTGCCTTTGGTCATAATCTGGTGTAATCAGAGCTTTTTCGTAGTCAGAAAGGATTTGATTACGCAGGTATAATGCTTCTGAAACGGACTTCATTGGAATGGCTTTTTCAGCAATGCGTTCATTGCCAAAAAAGTTAGTATCTGCGCCGATAGCTAAGACCAAGTAGTCAAAATTCAAATAACCGATTGGTGTATAAATTTGCTGTTTTTCGACATCTACTTTATCCACTTCCGTTACTCTGATATGTACGTTTTTATTGCGCTGAAACATCTTGCGCAATGGAAAAACAATACTAGAAGGCTCCAAACCTGCCATAGCGACTTGGTAGAAAAGCGGCTGGAATTGGTGGAAATTATTCTTGTCCAAAAGCACGACTTGGTAGCGACTTTTAGCCAATCGTTTAGCCAGTTCTAAGCCTGCAAAACCTGCACCGATGATGACGATACGCTCGCGGTCTGTTTCGGGTATGTTGAATTTTGTCTGCATGCGGCAAAGGTATTGAATTGTTATTGGTTATTAGTTATTGTGTTACTGGTTATTGCCCCAGGGAATTAGTGAACAATGAGTAAGACGATACATTATTAACAGATGAGATAGGGGAGAGGTCTATTTTCTTGGTGCTTTTTTGAAAAAAAATGGTCGGTTCCCCCTATGAGAAACCGACCATTTTATAAAGTGTAATAGAGTATTATACTTTGGATAGAGGATATTAGAAGTTAGATTTAATCTTAGTTCTTATCTAACGTCTAACGTCTAACATCCTTCGTCCAAGTCCAATAACTAAAAAAATTACTCTCCTGCTGTTACTTCCTTTTTATCACCAAATACCAAATTCAATCCAGCGCGGAAGTTGATAACATCTCCGTCTTTTTGCGACACAACACCAATCAAGTTGTCCGTCAAAGCAAAAATCTGAACAGGACCTAATTTTACAGCACCATTCAAACCGACATTAGTGAATTTGTCATCAATAATCGAGTAAGTTAAACCAGCAGAGGCTACTTTACCGAACTTCATTTGACCACTCAAAGCAATAACCGTTTTGCTATTGTTGTCTGAAAAACGTCCGTAGTATAAAGCACCGACTGTGAATTTTTCAGATACATCATATTTTGCACTAAGGTAAGCTTGTGGTGCAAGGTTTACTGTAAATGCATCATTCGTTTCCGTTACTTCAAATATCTTTTGTAGCGTATCTAAAGAACTCTGAAAATCAACATCTTCACCAGATAAAGCTTGTGAAATATCTGGACCTTCATATAAGTAAGAACCACTTGTTGAGTAGATTTTTGAATTTTCTTTGTACTCAATATTACCAATGTCTAAGACGCTTGCTGAAAAGTGGAGTTTACCCAAATTAACTTTTGCACCTAAGTCAAAAGCTAAACCTGAATTTTCGCCGCCTAACTTAAATACGCCATCTTCTGGAGCAATTTGTAATTCAAAATCACTGATATCTGTATAGTTCAAAAATCCAGAAGTCTGTAATTCGTAGTCTGCATTAAGAGTCAGTTGATAAATGTCATCATCCGTGAATAAAGAAGCAGAATTACGGTCAGGATTGGTTCTCGCACCATTAATTCCTGTCAATAATTTTACGCGTCCACCGATACTGAATTTTTCCTCCTGATAAGCTAAACCAAGCGCTAATTCATTATAAGTGTTTAGGTTGATACTGCTACCAATTTCGACTGTTTGTCCAATAAATTGAGCATTACCCTGAAAGACAGTCTGTGGAAATGCTTTTGGATATTCGTAAAAAGCATCTAATTTGATAGCATGGCTTAGACTCACACCGATTTTTCCGAAATTTAAACCTATGTTCAAAGTTTCGATAGAAAGGTATTGGTCCAATGAATTTTGGTCATTCATATTCGCGATAGCGGCATCTATATCAATGATAGTTTGCTCGCCTTCTATACGCAGAATGTCATCTATTGTCACTCCTTCTATAACGGTATTGCTGTAAATAGAACCAAGTCCAACATTGACTTTGTTCTTACCAAAATGAGCTGGATTTGTTAGATTTTGTTGCCAAACATCCATGAAGTTTAATCCGATGTTTTGTTGTGCCGTAGCATTTAAAAAACAAAAAACGGAGAAGAAAAGAAATATATATGTTTTCATAAAAATTGATTGCAAAATTAAAATATCACGGTCGATTTACGCCGTGCAGTATCGCGGCATTTTTTGCCGCGCAGAGTATCATGGTCATTTCACGCTGCATGAGAATTATCACGACGTAGAACGACTCTGATAATCTGAGAGGAAACGACTGCATTATTACTCTCTGACTACTTTAAGTCCCATGCGCACTTCCACCTTTTGGTCAGCTAAGACTTTAACAGGTATTGTCCCGTTACCAGTCGTAGAGAAAGCGGTAGAGACGAATACTTTATTGGCTTCGGTCGCTATTTTTTGGAAACGTTCTGCATCTATAGGAGCAAAAGTTTCTTCTTTGCTACTGTTAGTCGCATTTCCTTCACCGTCTACATCTGCAGATGAGATTACTGTAGTCACGTCTGCAAAAAGAGAGTCAACTATCGAGTTGTCATTTTTTACAAAGTAAATTTGCATACCAATATCTAAAGGCAATTGATTTTCAGTTACGATTTTGAATTCAACGCTTTTTACATCCTTGTAATCATTGAAATTAAGGTCAAAAGTATCTTGCGCTCCAAAGTTGCTTGCACGTCCATAAATCGGCAAATCAGCTTTAAGATTTACGCTATACTCGCTTTCGCAAGAAATGAAACCACGTAAATCTGTATCTTGGTCAGGATTAGGGAGCGCATTTACATCATAGCGAATGAAAGCAGGACTGCTACCCAAAATACTATCAATGTTAGAATTGTCTTTGTTGAAAACATAAGTTGTTTGCTTTGATTCTCCTACTTCATCCAAACCTGGGTAGTTAAAATCTAACTCTAAATCGGGACCAAGTTCGTCGCTACGCAAAGGTAAAACCTCTCCGTCGACAGTCACAACTTCAAAGTACTCTGCCTGAGAACTAACAGGCATTCCGAATGAATTATCAATAGTCATCGTAATGGTCGGTTCTTGAAACCAGACATCACCGCGAGTGAATTCTCCAAAGAAGTCAATGACGATTTCTCCTGGAGTATCGTTGTCAAAAACTTCTCCACCAAGGTAACCCTCAAGATAATCAAACTCTAGGTTGTCCTGAATCGTAAAAGCTAAATTGCGTAAGCCACTACCAAACTCAAAGTTGCTTCCGTCTGCGTTTGTAGCAGTATACAACACGCGCAAGCTTCCGTCAGCCTCTGGGTCAATCACTGCACCAGCCAAGTCTGTAGGCGCTAAAGTATTACCGTAGAATGGTTGTCCACCGACTGCGCTCACAGTGTATTCGATAGGTTCGCCGTCAATAAGGAAGTTAGGGAAAGTCAATACCAAATCAATCTCATCTTCTGGCGCCAAAGTAAAAGCGTAGACTAAGCTACCTGCTTTGAGGCTAATGAAATCAAATTCGTATTCTGCAGGAATAGAGAAAGGAAGAAGCAATTCGTTCTCTGTAACAGGCACGGGAAAACCTAAAGGCAAGACATCGTTGATGGCAGATGTAATGACATCTGCACCCTGACTTAGTATTTCGCCGTCGTAAGTCAAGCGAATAGTGCCGTCTGGGTCAATTGTGATGACTGCTAATTCGCCAAAGTTGTCTAGTAATTTTTGCAGTGTAAATTCTGCCGAAAGTAAAGGTACTGCAAATTCAGCGTCGCTACTGACGATTTCGATATCGTCTAGATTGCTAATCTTTTGACAACTTACTGCCAGTAGAATAACAGCTAAAAAAGGTAAGATATAAAATTTCATATTTTTATTTGGTTTAGTTTTTGGGATTTTTGAGAAATCCTGTTGAACATTTTCAATAAATTTACTTTGAAAGTATACAAAGGTAATATATTTAAATTTGTGTTGAACTCGAAATAGCACAGAATTGCCATTTTTTGTGACAATGCAATTTAAATTTATTCTTGTTTTTGGGTAATTAGTCCATATTCGGCGAAACAAGCGATAAATGAGCAGCGCAATGCTTTTCATTTTATTATCTTTGCACTTCTTTTTGAACTGTTAGTGAAGTTCACTTGTTTTAAGTAACAGAAAAAGTAGTTGTATTTACTGCATTTTAAAATTATAAATAAAGAATTATGCAAGATTTCTTAATGATGTTTGCTTTAATATTGGGTGTTTTTGCAATATCAGTTGCGATGATTAATATTCGTTACATTTTTACTGGAAATGAATTTCGGGGTACTTGTGCGCAGGTAAATGCGAAGTTGAAGAATGAAATAGGGGAGTGCTCAATCTGTGGCAAAAAAGGAGATGAAGTCTGCGAAATGCCAGCGGTGAAATAAATTGTAGTTCCGTTTTCTAAACGGTATTATTATAATTGGATTTTGGACAGAAGATATTAGACCTTAGACTCAAACACATAGGAAATAAAATTAAACGTATTGCTTTAAAAATCAAATGATTAAGGAACGCGACAGAAATAGATTTACTACATTTTAATTTTTTTGTCTAAAATCTAACGTCCAACACCTTTCGTCCAAAGTCCAATATGTAAAAACAAAAAAGGATTTCTCATTAACTTGAGAAATCCTTTTTTGATGTGAAATTGTGTTATTACTCAACCCAATAATCAAAGACCAATACATCGTCCAAATACGGACTCAATACCTCTCCAAATGCTTTGTGAGCAGGATGAGGAAGATACACCGCTCGCCCTTCTTCACTGTCAAAGGTTAAGAAGAAACAATGCGTAAAACCTTTTTCTAGTCCCTCTGGACTATTATTTAAGCCCCATTCGTAAGCCTTTATCTCTTTGATTTGGGATGGTAATGCAGCAAAAGCGGCTTCTACTTTTTCGATGTCAGCAGAACTAGCATCTTCTTTAAATTTGAATAAGACGACATGACGTAGTTGTTTTGTCATTTTTATTTTTTCGTTGTCAATAGGCGCCTCAGTTTTAGTCGTATTTATTGGGTTAGTACAGCTACTAATTAACAATAGAGTAAAGAAGAGGAATATGTTGATTTTCATGATTGTTGCTTTCTACAATAGATTTAAAACTCTTAAAATCTAACTCTAAGTCCAAAATCCTTTTTAGACATATCTTGTTCTGGCAACTTAAATTTATTACCATGAATATCTACAAACTGCAATTCTTTTAAGCTTTTTAGCTCCTTTGGTAATTCTTTAAATTTGTTATTATTGATGTACAATGACTCTAAATGACTTAGTCTAAAGATGTCCTTGGGTAAGGACTCTAAACCGTCGTTTTCAATGTGAAGTGACGTCAGGTTTGGTAATGCGCTTAGAATAGGGATATTCTTTCCAAAGTTTAAGTACTTGTCATCATTTAGAAATAGCTCTTGCAAATTGGTCAAATTAGCAAAAGAAGATGGCAATACTTCAAAATCATTTCCACTCAAGTCAAGTACTTTAAGACTTTTTAGAGCGCCTAGACCTGAAGGTATTTGTTTAAGGTGGTCATTTTTTAAACTTAAATACTGGAGGTTGGTAAAACTTGACCAAACAATATCAGATGCTTCTATATCTTGATCACTCAAGTTTAGCCTATAAACGTCCTCGGGACTTTTTAGGGCTTCGTCTAAACTAATAAACTCTTTTTTTAATTGAATAGAATCTATAGTAGATTGTGCTTTTATATTTTGAAATAGAAATACGAAAACCAGTGAGAAGACTAATGAATATTTTGTCATATCTATAATTGAAGTGAAATAAATGAATTATTATTTCTATTATACATGACACTATACTCCCGTAGATTGTTCATTTAATTGAACAGTTTATATTTTAAATTTTTGAATTGATATAGTGCGAAAATCTAAACCTGCTTATATCTTGCTTTAAACTCTTGTAATGCCTTGTATTTGAGTTTTTTATCTCCATGTATTCTTTCTCCGTTGTGAGTAAAGTAAGCCGTAATTCAGGAACGCGAAAAAAAAGATTTAGAATCTGAACAGGATTTTTTGCTCCTTTACCCACCCGTCCGCAAGCGGTTCACTACGTTAAAATGATTTGCTAAATCATTTTTGCTACGCACCATTTCGTTCATACTTTGAAAAGTCTTATTTAGCAAAGCATTCCGATGCTCGGAAAGCAGTATAAGCAGTTTTCAAAACTTGTTCCGACGCTTTGCTCGGAAGCCCTAATTGAAAACAAAACTTCTCTACTCAGATTCTGAATCTATTTATACCACGTTTCTTAGTTTTCTTTTTTGTATATAGACAAGCTCTTACTTTAATCGACGAATTTTTTCCGACTCTATCACCGATAGTTTTTTTAACGCGCCAGCTTCAAAGAGCTTTGGTAATTCTGCTAAAGGTGTTCCAAGTTCCGCTTTATAATTCACATAATCCTGAAAATGAATGCCGTCCACATTTCGAGGATTGTATGCACTACGAAAACGCACACCGCCTTTTCCTACGCGATAATTATAAGCGAGATAGTCGATAAGGTTTGTTTTTTGATTTACCCAGTAATGAAACTCATCGTCATGGTCAGAACCACCACCTTCTTCCTCAAAAGTAATTTCTAAAACATCATAAATTTTATCCTTGATAGTTTGAGTGCCAGCGTATTTCAAATTAACGGCAGGGTCTTGCAATTTATGTGGTAAAGTAGCGAAGTATATCACAGAATTTAATGAGCCAGTATATCCGCTGATTTGTTTCGGACTTAACTCTACAGTCTCCCCGTTTACCGTACGTGTCAGTTTGTCATTAGTCAAAACATCAATAGTTGTATTCCCGTCTTTTGTGAAATTTGCAGAATAGATATAGCTACTATTATCGTTTTTGAAAGTGTAGGTTTTACTTCTAAAGACAAATTCGTAATGTGCCGTATTGTATTTTTCGCCTCCGTGCGCCTCAATCGTACGTGCTAAAATTTTTGCTTCTTTTGTGAGTTCTTTGGCTGGTTTTACTTGTTCTATCTGCGTGTTATTTATGGGTTTACAAGAGAAACAAATAACTGTAAGCAGGAATAGGAAAAGACCGCTTTTAAGTAATTTGGTAGTAGGCTTCATTGTTAGAATTTGTTTTGCTAAAAGTGAAAGATGAATAAAGTTGGTAATTAAAGATACAGAATGAAAGGACATTTTGTTTGGATAATTTTCGTTCATTTTCACTGTGTTAGGGAAAAGAAGGGAGGCGGACACTTTGTTCTTTTGAGAGGGGAGTATTTTATATTCTAATCTTCAAAAAGAATACTTAATATTTCGCTATTAAGTAGTTGGACATAAGTGGTCTGGTATTACTTAAGTGCAAGATTTTTTGCCCGCTTTCTTTAAAAAAGTCTTGCATATCGTGTGCCGACGCTTGGCTCTATAGCTTGGCTAAGGAAGTCTTTTTTCAGAGAGCAGGCGAGAAAAGATGTGCTTATAAAGCCAGATTACTTTTGTTCAGTTATTTAAAATAGTATTGAGTTTTTTGCAATAATGAAAAGGCAAGAAGGAGGAGTAATACAGGAAGATTGGTTATTAAAAAAATAGCAATACTTTTTAGTAAAGGTCAGGAGAGACGTCTTAGCTAACTCCTGACCTCTATAAAATTTACTTTGGTGAAATTCTTATAAGAAAGCTCTATTGTTTAATGATTCTTGATGTTTGATATCCTGGTACAGACAAAAAGTAAACACCATTTACAAGTTCTTCAATTTTAAACTCATTTTGTCCTTGTTTGGCTTCGATTGATTTTACCAATGTGCCTGTAATACTAAAGATATTTATATAGCTATCTTTTTCTAGCATCTCTAACATCACAGTAAACTTGCCATTAGTAGGATTAGGATATACAGAGATATTAGATTCGTAAATCTCCCCACTTGAACTAGTAGAACAACCAGTATAAATAGTACAGAAGAATTCAAGACGATTGGGTATGTTTTCTGTTAACCAATCTTCAACATCAGCAGGTAGTCTACCTGGATATTTGATATAAGTATATGCAAAAAGAGCTGACTCCGCCATGTCTTCTAAGTCAGGTAGGCTTTGACCATATTCAGTGACGAATGTTGGGTCAGCGGACTGTGCGTTTGTCCAAGCGGGAGTGCCTCCGTATATCTCCTGAATTGAAGCATGTACGGTTTCATGGAATACCGTTTCTTCTAAATCATTCGTACTGATGCGTGCGTCCATATTCTGAGAATATAAAACAAAGAAATTTCCTTCAATCTCTGCAAAAGCCCCCGAATTACCATTGTGGATAACGACATGGTCCAAGAGATCTCTCTTAAAAGTAGGTAATTTTCCTAGTCGAGGGCAAAGCTTCTCTACATATTCTTGAGCTGCTGCTTGAGTCATAAATGAGCTGTGACACCAGATTTCAAGACTTGTACCGCTAGAGAAACTTGCTTCAAAGACGAATGTATTTTCATCAAATAAATTACCGCTTCCACTACCAGGCATTTCTTTGTCATCTAGCCCAATGAAAGCGAAACTAGTAAAGGTATCAGGGTCTGTATCTAATATGAAATCAATATCGTTAGACACAACAGAGTTTGGAAAGAGAGGACTTTGTGCTTTTGTTTTTGTACTAATCAGTATTACAAATAACAGACAGGTTAAAATAGAAATATATGTTTTTGTCATGATGAATTGATTAACAACTTCTCTA
>CALDUB010000498.1 GCA_937923465.1 uncultured Saprospiraceae bacterium | reverse complement strand
ACAACTCAAGGCGTAGCAGGTATTGACGAGCTTTTCAAATACGATACTTTTCGCGGATTTTTCAAGGAAGAAGGCAAGGCGAATTTAGTCTCTGGTGGGCGTTATCGTCCTTTTACGCCAGCGATGTTTGCTTTGGAGATTTCTATTTTTGGACAATCGCCAATGGTTGGACATATTGGAAATATTCTATTGTACGGTATTTTATGCGTTGTGCTTTATATGGTTTTGCTACAGCTTTTTAGAGAGAAAGTAGATGAGAAGAAAGCAATTTTTGTTGCCTTTACAGCTGCTTTGGTTTTTGCGGCGCATCCCGTACACACAGAGGTCGTGGCAAATATCAAAGGGCGAGATGAAATAATGACATTGTTGGGGAGTTTGGCGGCTTTGTATTTTTCAGTGCGCGCATGGAAGGAAGGGAAAATGTTATGGACAGTTTTGGCTGCGCTTTGTTTCTTTATCGGATTACTCTCTAAGGAAAATGCAATAACATTTGTCGGAATTGTGCCTTTAGCATTTTGGGTATTTACGAAGGCGAGTATTAAAGATATTGCAGTACAGTTAGTACCTTATTTCATCGTTGCGGGCTTGTTTTTAGCTTTACGGGCTTCTGCCTTAGCACCGCCTGCGGATATGACTGCAGCGGAAATAGAACGTATTGTCAATCGCCCGAAAGACTTAATGAACGACCCTTTTCAAAAGCTAGTTGGCAATAAGTATGTTCAACTCTCAGCGGGAGAAAAAACGGCAACGATTTTTACGACTTTAGGTGATTATTTACGCATATTGTTTGTGCCGACTTCTTTGACGCATGATTATTATCCGCGTCATGTGGAGGTGCATACATGGAGTAGCCCTTCGGCAATTTTGTCCTTGTTTTTATATTTACTAATGGGTATTGGTGGTTTGATTTTGTCCTTAAAAAGAAATGTGTGGGGCTTTGTTCTGCTTTTTTATTTGGCGACTTTATCCATTGTCTCTAATTTATTTTTCCCAATTGGAACCAACATGGCGGAACGTTTCTTATTCCTGCCTTCGATTAGTTTTGCTTTGGCATTATCGCTATTGGGATATTACGCAGCAGAAAAATATATCATCAAGCGAGACATCAGAAGTTTTGGAGATTTAAATATTCCATTCTTTTCAATTGCTGCAATAACATTAGTTTTCAGTGTAATGACCGTTGTGCGCAATCCTGTCTGGAAAGACAATTTTACGCTCTTTACAACAGATGTGAATATTTCAAAAAATTCAGCCAAATTACAAAATTCGGTAGGCGGCGAACTCATCGCACAATCACGCAAACCAAAATATAAAGCCCAAGCCACACAAATGCAGACCGAAGCAGTCGAGCATTTAAAAGAAGCCATACGCATTCATCCAGGCTACAAGAATGCTTACTTGTTAATGGGAAATGCTTATAACTATTTGCAGAAATATGAAGAAGCTGTTGCGGCTTATAAAAATGCATTAAAGTTAGACCCAACTTACGAAGAGGCAGATAATAACTTAGCAATCACTTATCGTGAAGGCGGAAAATATTTTGGAGAGAAAAAAGGTGATATTCAAAAATCTTTAGCTTTCCTAAATGAATCAATACGTCGCCAACCGAGTGATTACGAGACAGTACGTCTGTTAGGAGTTGCTTACGGGCAGTCGGGTAACAATCCAAAAGCAATTGAATTTTTTACAAAAGCAACACAAATTGAACCGCAAAATGCAGGTGCATGGTATGACTTAGGCACTGCTTATTATTTTGTTGGAAATGAAGAAAAGCGACAAGAATATCACGCTAAAGCCTTGCAGATTGACCCGAAGTATCTGGAAAATCGGGGGAAGTAAATTGGTTATTAGTTATTATGTTATTGATTATTGTGCCTGTGATAAAAAAATAGTCAAGAACATATTAAAATTTTTCTCAAAAAAAGCCTCCAAATAAATTGCCGGCATAATCATTTCTTTTAATATTTACGGTTGATTATACTATCAGACCTTAAATATTAGAAATATACCAATGTTTTGTGCTTATCATGAGATATTTAACGTCTAATATCTAAAGTCTGCCTGCCCCGTACTTTAAACGGTAGGGGCATCTACAACTTTGACTATTCCTAATTTGCAAACATAAGAGAGACTGATATGAGGCTATTGAACGTACTAATACTCTTCCTTTGTGCTGTACAAATCACGGCGCAAACTTCCTTTCAACGTAATCAAACTTACGAAGAAATCGCTGCCGAATACGAATGGGTAGATGCGGTATTTGAACTCATGTCTGAAGACGAGCGCATCGGTCAGTTGATGATGGTGCGGGCACATTCGGACAAAGGTCCAGCGCATGTTGCTAAGGTCGAAAAGCTAGTAAAAGACTATAATGTCGGCGGCTTGTGTTTTTTTCAAGGTACGCCAGAAAAGCAAGCAGAACTAACCAATCGTTTTCAAAGTTTAGCTTATCGAGTTCCACTTTTAATTTCTATGGATGCAGAATGGGGCTTAGGAATGCGTTTAAAAACGAGTACGGTTTCTTTTCCGCGTCAATTGATGCTGGGCGCTATACAAGACAATCGTTTGATTTATGATTTTGGGGCAGAAGTGGCGAGACATTGTAATCGACTAGGGGTTCATCTTAATTTTGCGCCCGTCGCAGATGTCAATAATAATCCTTTAAATCCAGTTATCAATTACCGCTCTTTTGGAGAAGATATTTACAATGTAGCCGTCAAAAGCTATAAGTATATGCAGGGAATGCAGGACAACAATGTCCTTGCCTGTGCGAAGCATTTTCCTGGGCATGGTGATACAGATGTTGATTCGCACAAAGATTTACCCGTCATACCACACGACCGCGACCGCTTGGACAGTTTAGAAATTATGCCTTTCCGAGTCCTGATAGATAAAGGAGTGGCAAGCGTCATGGTTGCGCACATGAGTGTACCAGCAATTGACCCGACAGAAAATCGCCCAACGACACTTTCTCCCGCCGCTATCAATAGATTACTCAAGGATGAATTACATTTTGAAGGTTTAGTTATCACCGACGGATTGGGAATGAAAGGAGTGACAAAGCATTATGCATCAGGTGAAACAGAAGCAGAAGCACTTGTGGCAGGTAATGATATATTGTTACTTCCTCAAGATGTTCCCGCAGCATTTGCAGGTATTAAAAAATATATTGCAGATGGAAGATTGCAGCGTTCAGACGTTTACGAAAGCGTCAAGAAAATTTTGCATTTTAAGTATCGTCAAAACTTGCGCACACGCGCACCTTACGTTTCTTTGAATAATATCCGAGCAGAACTTAACCGTCCTGAAGCGATAGTTTTAAAAAAGAAACTAATCGAAAATGCCTTGACTTTAGTACGTAACAATGATAATATTGTACCCTTTAGAAATATTGACGGCGTCAACTATGGTTCAGTTAGTTTGGGCGCAAGTAGTAAAACTAAATTCCAATCAATGCTTGATAAATATGCTCCTTTTGCACATTTTCAAGCACCAATCAATCTGCCTGCTGACCAGAGGACTCGTCTGATAAATTCATTAAAAAATAAAGATGTCGTAATCGTTAGTCTTCACGATATGAGTAGCTATGCGCGCAAAGATTTTGGTATTTCTGCTTCGCAAAGACAATTCATTGAGGATTTAAGAAGAGAAACGACGGTTGTATTAACCATATTTGGAAGTCCTTATTCTTTGAAATATTTTGATGATGTTGAAAATGTCTTAGTGGCTTACGATGAGGATGAAATGACACAAGAAATAACTGCGCAAGGTTTGTTTGGTGTTTTTGGATTTAAAGGTCGTTTACCTATTTCTGCGACTCCGCGTAGTCAATATAATACAGGTATTCAAACGAATGGCTTATTTCGTCTAGGTTATGGAATACCTGAAGAATCAGGATTAGACTCAGACAGTTTAAATATTAATATTGGAAGATTAATGGATGCGGCTATCGCAGAACGGGCGACTCCTGGCGGGGTAGTTTTAGTCGCAAAAGGCGGTAAGATAGTATTTCAAAAAGCTTATGGCTATCATACATATGACAAACGAACGCGAGTTTCTGTCTCTGATATTTATGATTTAGCATCTGTTACCAAAGTAGCTGCAACAACTTTGTCTGCTATGAAATTGCAAGACTCGGGAATAATTGATGTTTCTAATAATATGAGTAAATACCTCACAGATTTAGATAGGACGAATAAGGCTTCTATGACTATTTCAGATATCATGGCGCACCGTTCAGGTCTTAAACCATGGATTCCGTTTTACTCTGCAACCATGACCGAGAGTCGTCGCAATCCACAACCCAATCCAGAATGGTACAGTCGCTTTCGCAAAGAACCATTTTCGGTAGAAGTAACGGATAAGTTATTTCTAAAGTATAACTATCAAGATACAATTTGGAATAAGATTTACACGTCAGATTTACGAGATAAACGCAACTATAAGTACAGCGATTTGGGGTTTTACCTTTTAGCTAAAATGATTAAAGAACAAACTGGACAAGGTATAAATGACTACGCAAGAAATACTTTTTATCGACCACTTGGTCTGAGAACTTTAGGTTTTAACCCAACCAACCGTTTTCCAAATGATATGATTCCTCCTACGGAAAAAGACAATTATTTTCGTAAGCAAACGGTAGATGGTTATGTCCATGATATGGGGGCAGCCATGTTAGGAGGTGTAGCGGGACACGCAGGATTATTTGGTAATGCAGAGGATGTAGCTATCATTTTTCAGATGCTTTTAAATAAAGGATATTATGGAGGTGTGCGCTACTTTGAACAAGGGACGGTAGATTTGTTTAC
>CALDUB010000497.1 GCA_937923465.1 uncultured Saprospiraceae bacterium | reverse complement strand
CCCTCATCCAAATACCAAACCACCTCTCCTTCCGCATTCCGCAACAACTGTGCAGGATATTCATCTGGATTATACTCTCCATGCCAAACTTCTTTTAAAGCCTGCGCTTTTGAAGAACCTGCGACTAAGAAAATAACCGTTTTTGCACGATTAATAACGGGTGCAGCCATAGTAATCCGCCAAGCCTTCAACTTTTTTACGTAAATTTCAGCGACACGTTTTCTTGCCATATGAACAGCACGTGTACCCGGAAAGATAGAAGCAGTATGCCCGTCATCTCCCATACCTAAAAAGAACAAATCAAAGGCTGGTTGTTTTTGACCAAAAAAAAGATTGAGCTCTGCGCGGTATTCTGCGGCTGCGAGTTTCGGCTCTAATTCCGTGCGCACACGGTGGACATTGGTAGCAGGAATTTCGATTTTCCTCAAAAGCGCTTGCTCCACCATCCTATAATTGCTGTCGTGGTGCGTAGAAGGAACACAACGCTCATCTCCCCAAAAGAGATGAACCCAGCGCCAATTAATACGCTCAGCATATTCTGGTGTGGCTAGCAGTTCAAATAAAGCTTTTGGGGTACTACCCCCAGATAAACTTACCGAAAAAGGTTTTCGCTTTTCGGCTTTTTCTGCTGCTTTTGTAATAAAGATTTCTGCTGCTGCTCTACTTATTTCTTCTTTATTTTTAAAGACTTCTTTTTTAAAATTTGACATAACAAAATCAGGTAATAAGACAAAAAAATGGTGTTCTAAATTTGTTTTTTGTTCTCAAGTGTATAATTCAGGTGTTAAAGGTGCAAAAATAGGTTTTTTTCAGCAAAAAGAGTGCTTTTTTTTACGAAATCCAATGAAAACCATCTTGAGCTATTAAAGCATCTGCTGGTTTGGGTCCGCTACTACCTGCTGCGTAGTTTGGAAAGTCATATGCTAGGTTGTCTTCCCAATGCGTTATGATAGGCATCAGTAATGCCCAGGCTGCTTCTACTTCGTCTGAACGCATAAATAATGTCGAGTCAGCAGTCATCACATCATGCAGTAAGGTTTCGTACGCTTCGGGTTGTTTGTCGGTATAAGTTTCTGAGTAATTAAATTTCATTTCAACAGGATTGAGCATCATATCTAAACCAGGTCGCTTGCTTTGAAACCGAATTTTAATTCCTGTATCTGGCGAAATATTAATCGTAATCCTGTTAGGTTTCACGCGGGTAGCTGTCGCCTCAGGAAATACTTGATGTGGTGCAGATTTAAATTGAATGGTAATTACTGATGCTTTCTCTGGCATACGTTTCCCACTGCGAACGTAAAAAGGAACGCCTCTCCAACGCCAGTTATCTATATGAAATTTGACGGCTGCAAAGGTTTCCGTTTGTGTCTTTTTTCCTACCTCTTCAATATATCCTTTTGCTTTTTCGCCTTTTGCCCAACCTTCACTATACTGCCCTCTAACAGCGTTCATTGGGATGTCTTCCTTTTTGAAACGACGCATCGCTCTCAGAACATCTACTTTTCGATTGCGTATTTCGTCTGACTCAAAAGAAACAGGTGGCTCCATTGCCACAAAACTTAGTAATTGCAAAACATGATTTTGTATCATATCGCGCAGTGCACCTGATTTATCATAATACCCTCCACGGTCGCCAACACCTATGCTTTCAGAGACAGTAATTTGAACGTGCTCGATATAGTTATTATTCCAAATAGGCTCAAAAAGTAGATTGGCAAAACGGAAAACTAAGATATTCTGTACCGCGTCCTTTCCCAAATAATGATCAATACGATAAATTTGACTCTCATCGAAATACTTCTTCAAAAGAGTATTCAGAGCTACCGCACTTTCTAAGTCATGTCCAAAAGGTTTTTCAATGACTAAGCGTGTGCACTCTGGGTCTTTGCAAATGCCAGATTCGCCCAGTTTTGTAACAACATCATCCATGAGTCCTGGTGCAATAGCCAAATTGAAAATCACATTTGGGTGCGCCCCAAAATCCTTTTCAGCCTTGGTTATCATTTTACCCATAGCCTTGTAAGACTTATCATCAAAGACATCACTAACCAGATAATGGACATTTTCAGTAAATTTTAACCAAGTATCCTTACTCCCCTTTTGACGAGAATAATCATTGACTCCTTTGTTTACTTCTCGAATATATTCGTCATCCGTAAATTTGGTACGCCCCAAACCAACGACTCTAAATTTATCGGGCATATTGCCGTCCAGCCACAAATTGTATAAAGCAGGAATCAACTTGCGATTGGCAAGGTCGCCACTACCACCAAAAATGAAAATGATGGTCGGTTCTGGTTTAATAATATTATTCATAATAATAAGCGGTGGACGGTTTATAGCCTTCCGATATTTTATCGGGATTAACGGCAGATAATTCCGTACTTTTAGTAAAACTCAGTTTTACTTAGTTTAATTTAAAACAGCAAATGAAAAGTATTCAAACTCCCTTATGGTTAAATCGTTCTTATTCCCATTCTGTATGGAAAAAACCGTCTTTGTCTAATCGTTCGTAAGTATGTGAACCAAAAAAGTCGCGTTGTGCCTGTACTAGATTCATCGGCAAACGTGCTGCACGATAACTATCAAAATAGGACAAACATGCTCCAATACATGGCACTGGTACACCGACTTTTACGGCATCCATGACAACTGTACGTGTATCTTTCTGAGTTTTATTTACTTTTTTGGCAATACCTGCGTCTACTAACAAATTAGTCAAGTTTGCATCCTTTTTATAAGCTTTTCTGAAATCCTCTAGCATTTTTGCTCGAATAATACAGCCGCCTCGCCAGATTTTAGCCACGCCTTCTAGGTCTAAGTTGTAATTGTACTCCTCAGACGCAGATTGCAGTAGAGACATCCCTTGTGCATAAGTCACCAAAAACGAAAAGATTGTCGCATTTTTTAGACGACGCACATATGTTTTTTTATCTTTTTTAATCACAGAGTTGCTTGGTCCGTGTAATATTTCAGAAGCAGCAACGCGCTCCGTTTTAAAAGCCGAAATTGCTCTCGCAATAACTGCTAAATCTATGGTTGGGATAGGTTCTCCAACATTGAGAGCATCTTGAGAAGTCCATTTTCCAGTACCTTTCTGTTTTCCTTTATCCAAGATTAAATCAATAACCTCTTTGCCTGTTTCTTCATCTTTTACCGCAAAAATCTTAGCTGTTATCTCAACTAAAAATGAGCGCAACTCTTTCTCATTCCAATCCGTAAATGCCTCATGAATTTCAGCATTTGACATCCCTAGTCCTCGCTGCATGACGTCATAAGCCTCCGCCAATATCTGCATTAAGCCATATTCGATACCATTGTGTACCATTTTGACATAATTACCGACAGAGCCCTCGCCGAGGTAAGTCACACAAGGCTGTTTACCTACTTTAGCAGATACAGATTCTAAGATTGGTCTGACTTTGTTGTATGCTATTCTGTTACCCCCAGGCATCATACTTGGTCCGCGACGTGCGCCTTCTGCCCCACCGCTAATACCAATGCCGAGGTAATGAATACCCATCCCTTTTAGTTCTTCTTGACGACGTTCTGTATCTTTGAAAAAAGAATTTCCGCCATCCATGATAATATCGCCTCTATCCAAAAGAGGTAAAAGGTCAGCAATAACATAATCGACAATTTTACCCGCTGGAACCAACATCATAACCTTACGTGGTCTTTCTAGCGAAGCAACAAATTCTTCCATTGTCTCTGCACCATATATTTCGCCAGCTTCATCTTTGAGAGATTGGACTTTAGAGAGGTCTTTATCATAGCCAGCCACTTCATAGCCGTGGTCTGCCATATTCATTAAAAGATTTTTGCCCATAGTACCTAGACCGATGAGTCCAAAATCGTAGATTGCTTTTACCATTATTTTTTATTGTCGGTTGTAGAAAAAGAACTCACAAATGAGCAATAATTCCCATATTATGAAAAAGAAGCGGAAAGGTATATCTTTCTTATCTAATGACAAATAATAAAGTGTCGGGGTTCAATATAATGTCGTCTTTTTTGAAGAAGTTTTTAATTTTATGGCACACGTCACAGCATTTATTAAAGAACCCATATTTTAAGTGTGTCTTTTACTCGAGCCTAACCATACGTCCCTTTTTTTGAAATAAATTTGAATAAGTCTTGTTTTTTATAAATAAAATGAGAGTTTTGCGCCGCGAAAAGGGCTATTCAGAAGTATGATTTGACAAATCATTGTCAATCTAACATTAAAACTATCTATTAGGCAGCATATTTTGGCTTCTAACCGTTTCCTTCTCGAAAATTTATTTTTTAACAAAACCCGTTTCAAATCATTCATTAGATGAAAAAAATTATTCTTTTCTCATTTGCTTTAATCTTAGGATTAGCAGTACAGACTCAGGCTCAGAACGATGACTACCGTATGAACGGAGGTCTTTCATTAAACTACACTTTTACAGGTGATGCATTAAACACTGCTGTTAAGTTAGCAGAATCATCTACTACAGGTTTTGATAAGAAAGGTTTTCCTTCTATCCAAGCTACATTTGATTACGGTTTAACAAAGTGGTTTAGTATCGGTCTTGCTGCCAGCTACCAAAACATTGGGTACGACTTCACAGGCAACTCTTTTGTTGACTCTTTAAACAACACAGTAGTTGAAGATTACTCTGTTGATTTTTCTCGTGTAACTGTTGCTTTGCGTCCATTGTTTCACTATGCAAACAATGACAGATTAGACTTGTACTCAGGTTTGAGAATTCAATACTTCAGCAGAAGTTTTGAAAACACTTCAGCTGACCCAAGCACAGACTCAACTTTTGATGATTTTTCAGATGCTAACAAATTTGGTGTAGGTATCGTTGCATTTGGTGCTCGTTACTACATTACTGAAAATATAGGTCTCGGTACAGAGATTAATATTGGGCGTCCTTATATTTTAAACTTGAGTGTTAACGCTCGTTTCTAAGTATATCAGACGACCATAGTTCAAGATAATTTGTTTTGAACACACAAAACGCTTGTATTTCCTTTGTGGGAATACAGGCGTTTTTTTGTTAGGACTGTCTTGTAATCTTGACGGAGAACGGTAATTCCAAAGTTGCAGTGCAGCTAATAGCCGATTAGATTATGTTAAAAATAAGGAAAAGAATAACAGCGTCAAGTACTAATACGTAATAAAAGAGTTCAACCAAATTCTACTTAAAAAGTAATACTCAATGAAAAATATTTTAGCTATTATTCTTGTTTACACCTTTTCGATTTTTACATTAAATGCACAATCCTACTTTGCGAAGAATGTAGTCGTAGGTAGTTCTCTTAGTCCCAGTTGGAAGTTTCTCGGCAATGGTTTTGATGCAGAATTGACATATCTGGAATTAGGTTGGCAAAAAAATATTTCTGTTCGTCTGACCAAACACATCTATATCGGGATGAACCACATCAATGTATATGGGAAACATCGCTCTCCTCCCTCCTATCAAATCGGTAAACTGAGTAACTTTCTATTCGGAGGTTTTACTCAATTTCGCATGCCGCTCTCACCCAAACTTAGTTTTAGTCTCGAACTGGGTTACTACATCGGAAATCATTGCACCTGTATCGAAGACAATCCTATCCAAGTACCCGATTTGGAATACTTTGATTGGGGATTGGGTATGGATATGCAGTTGTATCGGCACTTGTATTT
>CALDUB010000496.1 GCA_937923465.1 uncultured Saprospiraceae bacterium | reverse complement strand
TCAACTTCTCGATATCCGATAGATATAAGTATATTATCACGGATTGGCTAGGTAGAGAAATCCGTTTTGGCGTGACAACTATTGGTGACAATCAAGTCGATGTTTCTAATTTAACCTCAGGCATTTACTTTATTAGTTTGCGAGGAGATGTGCCTAGAGTAGCCAAGTTTATAGTGCAGAAGTAGACATACTCAAACCGCCTCCTCACTCCGTTCAATGATTTTGTGGTAGGAAAGGAGAAGTTGTTGATTAAACGTAATTTCATAATGACTAAAACATCCATATCTTTCCAATCTAAAATCACTAAATCTTTTCATCCATGAAAACTCTAATTACTTTTTGCTTTATTTTATGTACGGTGTATGTTGCAGCACAAAATCCTAATTCCCCTTCCCAACACGACAACGTATGGATATCAGGCTACGAATGGAGCACACCAACTAGTCCAAGAGCACAAACAATCATTGATTTTAACACTTTTCCTCCTCAAGTCAGTGCTCAATTAGGAAATATCGGCTTTGCAATTACTAATACTGTAATTAGTGATGTAGAGGGCGCACTTTTACTTTATTCTAACGGAGAAGTTATCCAAGATAAATGGGGTGAAACACTAATAAATGGAGAAGATATTGCTCCTGAAATATCTGTTACTCAACAACTTAGCGAGCAGTCTATGGTAACAATCCCTTATCCTGATAGTATAGATAACTATTTTATGTTACACAATGAAATTACTTGGGTCTTAACCGATACAGGAGAAACATTAGATAGTTCTTTTACGGGTACATTTACTCTTTTCTATTCAATAATTTCTTTTGAAGAAGAACAAGGAATAGTTTTAGAGAAAAATATCCCTATTTTAAATGACACAATGGATTCTGGAAAGATTACAACATGTAAGCATGCTAACGGTCGAGATTGGTGGTTTATAGTTCCTGAGTACAGGTCCAATAATTTTTATCGATATTTATTGACTCCAAACGGGTTAGACACTCTGCCTCCTCAGACGATTGGTACATCTCAATTACCTTTTCTGGGTATGGCTAACTTTACTCCCGATGGAACTAAGTATATATCAACAGGAAGTACTGGACCTCCTAATGCACAGTACGAGCAAATTGACATCTTCGATTTTGACCGATGTACTGGTCTCTTATCTAACCAAAGACGAAAATCCAGACAAACCTACAGTTTTGGAAAGCCAGTAGTTATTTCTCCAAATTCTCGTTATTTATACTTGTCTTTAGACGGCTATCATCTTCAATATGATTTATGGGCAGATGATATTTATGCAACCGAATATGCTATAGAAGCACAGTACTTTGCTCCTTTTTTGTCACAACTCGGTCCAGATGGAAAGATTTATATGGTCGGATACAATGATTTTGAGACTTTACATATTATACATGACCCAGATTTTCCAGAAGATGCAGCAAATATTCAGCACAGTGCCTTAAGCCTTCCTAATAAAAACTATGCGACTATTCCTCATTTCCCTAACTACCGCCTCGGTCCAATTGACGGTAGTTTCTGCGACACCCTCGGCATCGACAACCTCCCCGTAGCCAATTTTCGCCATGAAACCTTTACCGACACCGTACATTTCAGAGACCTATCTGCAGGTGCGCCTACCGATTGGTACTGGACATTCGGCGACGGAGAAAGTAGCAGTGAAAAACACAATAATCACATCTATTCAAGTGGCGGCTTATACGAAGTCTGTCTAACGGTCAGTAATCAAAATGGTAATAATACTTGGTGTGATACATTACAGATATTGACACCAAGTGCAGTTGAGCAGCAAGAATTGAGTATAGAGTCTTCTGTTTTTCCTAATCCTTCTGATGGTTTAGTTCTCTTACAGACAGAACAAAACTTACCACCTGACAGTCATTTTAAAGTCTATGACCAAGCGGGGCGATTGGTATTTGAGAAAGAACTCCAATCAGGTTTTAATAAGCAAAATATTGAGTTGTATGACTTACAGAATGGGATATATTTTTATGAAATATTATTGAGTAATTTTGTGATAGGGAAGTCGAAATTAGTGATTGTGAAATAGACATATCAAACCGCCTCCTCACTCCGCCCAATCCCCAACTTTTTCATCCGAGAAATCAAAGTATTAGAATTCATTCCTAACAATAAAGCAGCCCCTTTCTTCCCACTTATCCGCCAATTGCACAGTTGCAAAACGTGCGTAATATATTGCTTTTGAAGAACATCTAGAGTTTGAATTTCTTCATTGTCTTTCAGATTAAAAGAAGGCGTATTTTTTATGGTCGCTAATTCCTTTGTTCTATCTTCTTCCATTTTCAATTCCCTCAATTCTAATAAAGCACCTCGCAAAGCAGACTCTTTCCGTTTCCGTTCCGTGATGTCACGTACAAAAGAACAAGTATATTCCTCTCCGTCGATGACAACAAGATTACCAGATATTTCTACGGGTATTTCGCGCCCACTTTTAGTAAAGTGACTAGACTCAACCAGATAACTTCCTTCTGCGCGCAGAGTTCTAAAAGCTTTCAATATGCGTTCCTGTGTATACTCTGGATTTATATCTGAAATATTCAGTTGTATCAACTCCTCATATTCATAATCCAAACGATTACAAGCTTCAGAGTTGGCGTGTCTTATGCCCCCTTTTTGATTAATCCATAAAACTGCATCACTAGCTTTTTCGACCGTTATTCTTGATAACCTATTCAAATATTCTTCTGTCATGTTTACTTCTTTTCACAAATTTACGATATTTCGTAAATAAAGTCAAATGCTAAATTTAAATGGAAAAAATATTTTTTAATTTAATCGTCTGATAATCAGATTGTTAAAAAATATTTTAAAAATGGAGTAGACTATTTTGATTTTGAGACAGTATAGATAAGCAACCAGAAGATACATCTGGCTTAAACAATTTAAAAATAAATTTTCAAAAAAAAATAATAATGAAAAAATCAATTTTAGGACTTTTAGCACTTCCCTTATTTTTAGCATCATGTGGTGATGACGAAGTTGTACCAACTCCTGCTACAACGGGCGAAATCACATTAAATCTTGCAAACCTAGATGACCTCGGCGACGATTATGTTTATGAAGGTTGGGTAATCGTTGACGGAAGTCCTGTGACTACTGGAACATTTACAGTAGATGCAGACCACAATTTGAGTCAAACAACTTTTACTGTTGATGCGACACAATTAGAAACGGCAACAACTTTCGTTCTATCTATTGAACCGACAGTTGATACAGACCCAGCACCGTCTGCTGTAAAATATTTAGCAGGTGATTTCTCTGGTGATGATGCGGCTGTTAATACGGGTATCGTAGGAGATTTTAGTGCAGCGGCAGGTAAGTTTATCGTAGCAGCACCAACAACGGCATCTACGGATGATGATTTGAGTGGTGTTTGGTTTTTAGACAACAGTTCAGGAAGTCCAGTAGCTTCATTGGTTTTACCAACATTAGATGCAGGTTGGGCTTATGAAGGTTGGGCAGTTATTGACGGACAGCCAGTATCAACAGGTACTTTTACTGCTGGCGATGTAGCTGATGCAAGTTCTGTTTTTAATGGTACAGATAATCCTGCGCCACCATTTCCAGGAGAAGATTTCATCAATAATGCACCAGCAGGTTTGACTTTTCCTACGGAGTTGGCAGAAACACCAATCGTAATTTCAATTGAGCCAGTGCCAGATAATAGCGCAGCGCCATTTACATTGAAGCCATTGATTAAAGTAACGCCAGCGGCGCCTTCTATCGGCATGCCTTATGATTTGGATAATATGAGTGCTGATTTGCCAAGAGGTACAGTTAATCGCGCTATTCAGTAAGATAGGATGTTTTATGCAAAAAAATAGTCCTCTTGATTAATTTCAAGAGGACTATTTTTTTTGAAAAAGAGGGTAACTTAGAAAGCTTGCCCCACACCAACAACATATCTCTTATCTTCCGCAGACCAATAAGAAGCAAAAGAAATAACCACAAAATCAATCGGTGCTATCCAAACACCACCACCATATCCAGTGTGCCATTTTTCACTTCTTTCTCCATCTAACCAAGTTCTTCCATAGTCAAATCCACCGTGCAGACCCAAAGAAAAAGGAAGGATAGAGTTTTTAGAAGTAAACAGCTTTAGACGTAAATCTAAATTGTGATAAAAAGCAGTATCTCCTCTAAATCGCTGTGCGCGGTGTCCTCGCAAGTTATTTATTCTACTTGCACCGCCATTTCCGCCAAGCGTAGGAGCTTGGAAAAATTGGTAATCACCCGCAATCTTAGAGAAGCCGATGCGACTCGCAAAGACTATATTTCTCTTAGCTGTCAAAGGAAAGTACATTGTCCAATAAGTATTAAAGCGATTAAAACCTTCTTCGGTATTTCTCAAATTTGACTGAAGACTATAATCCAAATGAAAATCTGTTCCACTCGTAGGTGCACTATTACTATCCGTATTTTTGAAATCTACAGTAGCCATGATTCCACCATAATACTGGCGTTCAAAAATATCACTCGGCAGACCTGAGGCATCAGAACTAATAAAACGGTCTGGTGTATTTTCAATGCTCGTCGCATCTACTAACGGACGGAAAGAAATCTTCCCTAAATTTCCTGCGAAACGCTTTTGCAAACCAAAATCAAAATGGATATTTCCTTGACGTACCCGATTGAAATTTAAGTATTCATCATCTTC
>CALDUB010000495.1 GCA_937923465.1 uncultured Saprospiraceae bacterium | reverse complement strand
GATTGTGGGGTGATTTAGGTTTTATTCACCTTTGTTTTGACATCAGAGACATGGATGCCATGCGTCAATTGTGTGCAGCTAAAGGTTGTGCTTTCACGGTGGATAGTCAATCTGATAGAGAGGTATTTGACATGGGCGAAGCAGCTGGAAATTTCTCTTATATCGAAGACCCAGACGGCGCTTTAATTGAATTTGTGGAGGCATTTAAAATTCCGATTTTGAAGAAGATTGGTTGGTATTTGGACTTGCGGAAGCGTAATCCGGAGAAGGCTTTGCCGAATTGGATGCTGAAAGCTTTGGCGCTTAATCGGGTAAAGGATTAAAGGGTTGTGAGGTTGAAGGTTATGAGTTGTGAGGTTTCGCGACTCATAGCCTTTTGACCTTGGCAGCTAAAACAGTTGGTACTATTTTCCTTCTAATACTCCCGCCCCAAATAGGGCAAAATCATACTTCACAGGGTCTTCTGCATCAAATTTTCTTAAATTTTCTGTCAACTCTAAGACTGATAACCAATCGGTTTGTTTTCTTTCTAATAAGCCAAATTTTCGCGCTACTCTATCTACATGCACATCTAGTGGCATTAATAATTGCGACGGCTTTATATCTTTCCACAATCCAAAATCTACTCCTTTTTTATCTTGTCGTACCATCCAACGGAGGTACATATTGATGCGTTTGCAGGCAGATTTACGAGCGGGAGTTGCGATGTGTTTACGGGTACGATGTGGTGCATTTTCATCTTCGAAAAACAAATCATGAAAACCGCGCAGGGCATTTTCTACTGTCTTATCATCTGGTGAGAGGTGACGCGAAAAAGCATTTTCGAGAGAGTCATTTTTACGGTAATATTGTTGAAAAAATTCTAAGAACCACAGCGTATCTGTTGCTTGAAACGTTCTATGCTTGAAATCTAAAAAACGTTCACGGTCCTGTTCTTTGTGATTGAGAATGAAATCATGCGGAGAACCGCCCATGAGCTCGACGAGGCGATTGCCGCTATTGATAATCGTTTTCCTTTGTCCCCATGCTAGAATGGCAACCCATATTCCGATAATTTCAATATCCTGTTTTTTCGAAAATTGGTGCGGAATAGATATCGGGTCAGCCTCAATAAAATTAGGCTTATTGTAGAGTTCTACTTGTTCGTCGAGATATTCTTGTAAATCATTCATGGCTGTAGGCTTGCATTTTAGAAGGAAAGGAATCTTTTTTAAAAAATAATTTCTAATTGCACACACAAAATATAACTAATTGATTTTGTGCTCTTTATGAAATTAAATTTCATAAAAACTATTATGTATTACGGAAAATATTCTAGAAAAACGAACAAATTAGCTTTTTTAACTATAAGAATAAGCAAGACAGTTTTAACGTTTATATTGAAAATGCCTAAATGTTAAAATTATCTAAAAATCCCATAACAGAGGATTTGTCAAAGAACAAAGATTATACTACTTTTGCCAAACTTACAAAGAACTGAAGCATTGCAACAGTTCCCAATCATTCAAAAAACAATGACAGCAACACTCACTTACACGCTAGTATTAGCCATTATTTTAGTAGGAAGAAAGACTATTACTTTTATTCAAGAACAGAATTAGCAGTAAGTTATTTCTTCTTATACATCTTCATATTGCTGCGCAATCCTATGCGTGCTAAAAAATGATTGAACGATACCCGCAGTACTCCTAAGCCGTATTTCGCTGACCTGCGAAAGTTTATACTCGACGCCTCTTCAAAATATTTCGTTGGACAAGTTACCTCTCCAATTCCGTATCCCGCATAGATTATCTGCGAAAGCATTTCATTGTCAAAAATGAAATCATCATCGTTTTGATTAAAATTGATTCCTTCTAATACTTCTCGACTAAAGGCTCGATAGCCTGTGTGATATTCCGACAGTTTATGATTGACCAAAACGTTTTGTGTGAAGGTCAAAAAGCGATTAGCGATATACTTATATACTGGCATCCCTCCCTTGAGCGCACCATTTCCTAAGATACGAGAACCCAAAACAACAGGATACAGCTCATCTCCAATGATATTAACCATTGCAGGGATAAGTTTTGGCGTGTATTGATAATCAGGGTGCAACATGATTACAATGTCTCCACCAAGCTCTAAGGCTTTGTTGTAGAGAGATTTTTGATTACCACCGTAGCCTTTATTCGTTTCGTGAATAATGACATGAGGAATGCCAATTTTTTTGGCGAGTTTCGCAGTCTCGTCCCGACTAGCATCGTCACAAAGAATCACCTCATCCACTAAAGGAAAAGGAATTTCGCGATACGTTTTTTCTAATGTTAATGCAGCATTATAAGCTGGCAGGACGGCGATTACTTTTTTACCTTTGTACATCTTGTGGAATTGCAATGTAGAAATTACGAGAAGTAATTCATACAAGTTTTTGTTAGATTTCTCTTAAGTAGGTGACACTACTTACGTGCTTTGCAAAAGTCCGAAAATTTAATAGAAAAACCTTCTTTGAAAAAGGTTATTCCTAAAATGTCGGCTTTACAAGAAAAATTTGGTAGTAATTTTATAGATTTGGCGAACATTTAAGAGAATTACTAAAAATGCTCGCTTCTTTTTTCAAAAATATCCTTAACGGTTTTCGATTTGCTAATCCAGCTTCGTATGGTTTGGCAGGCTGCTTGCTGTTTTTTACAGTCGGTTTAGGTTATTTTACAGAGCAATCGGATACGACTCAATTCTTCTTACTGAGTATCCCTTTTTTCGCTACTTTTCTTTTCGTAAATCTTTGGGAGACAAAACCGCAAGAGATTTGGTTTTTTATCGGTGTAGGAATTCTTTTGCGGTTGGCACTTCTCCCCTCCTTCCCTTTATTGTCCGATGACCTTTATCGTTTTATTTGGGACGGACATTTGTTAAGTGCAGGCATTAGTCCTTTTGAACACTTGCCGAGTTATTATGCGGAGGCTGGTTATCCTATTTCGGGACTAAGTGAGGCTTTGTATCTCGAATTAAATTCACCCAACTACTATACGATTTATCCACCTGTGGCGCAATTGACATTTATTGCAGGCGTGCTTGTTTCACCCGAAAGCTGGTGGGGAGCGGCTATCGTGATGCGCTTATTCCTTTTATTTTTTGAAATTGGTAGTATATTTTTAATTGTAAAGCTATTAGAGCACTTTAAATATTCTGCAAAAAACGTGTATTTGTATGCTCTAAATCCTTTAATTATCATTGAAATCACAGGAAATCTTCACTTTGAAGGGGCAATGGTTTTCTTTCTTTTATTGGCTTTTTACATTTTAGTAAAAGGAAAAAACTATCTTCTTTCTGCTGGAGCAATGTCATTGGCTATAGCTTCAAAACTACTACCTTTACTCTTTCTTCCATTCTTGATTAAGCGTTTAGGATTATTAAAATCCATTGCTTATTTCACTGTTGTTGGAGTAATAACATTATTACTTTTTGCTCCTGTTATGGGTACTTTTTTCCTCGAAAATTTTGGAAGTAGCTTGGATTTATATTTCAGAAAATTTGAATTCAATGCTAGTATCTACTACCTAGCTCGTTGGGGAGGTTATCAGTATATTGGTTGGAATATGATTAGTACAATTGGTCCAGCATTGGCAGGTTTAACCTTTTCAGGTATTGTGATAAAGATGCTTTTTGAACGCGGTGCACAGTGGAAAAGTCTACCACACCAGATGCTTTTTGCTATTTGTTTATACCTTTTGTTCACGACGACAGTGCATCCTTGGTACCTAGCATTACCTGTAGTTTTATGCTTATTTACTCGCTTTCGATTTCCGATTTTGTGGTCGGGTCTGATTTGGTTGACTTATTTTAATTATTCGGGAGAGGTCTATGAGGAGAAACTTTGGGCAGTGACGCTTGAATACGTCTTGGTTGGCTTGTATGCTTTCTGGGAATTATTTTTGATGCATGGGCGGAAGCGGATGGAGTATTAGATTTTTAACTATGAACGATTTAACTATAAACTATGAACCCCG
>CALDUB010000494.1 GCA_937923465.1 uncultured Saprospiraceae bacterium | reverse complement strand
TCCTAGAGTTTAACATCTCATATTTTACTCTAAGGAACGCGACAGAAATAGATTCATAATCTGAACAGGATTTTTGCTCCTTTACCCGCACGTCCGCAAGCGGTTCACTACGTTAAAATGATTTACCAAATCATTTTTGCTACGCACCACTTCGTTCATACTTTAAAAATCCTTATTTAGCTAGGCTTCCGATGCTCGGAACGCGGTATACGCAATTGAAAACAAAACTTCTCTACTCAGATGCTGAATCTATTTATACTGCGTTTCTAAGTCTACTTTTTATCCTTATCCTTCTTAAAGCCTCCCTCTTTCCAAGTATCAAAAAACTGTTTCCAAGCAATTGGACTAAAAATATTCATTGGCGGGGTCTGACCTATATAATAGTTTTTCCGCGCTTGCTGCCGTAGATAATAGTCTGCATTTTCATTTCCATCCGCACGTACTTCATTTCTCATTCTTGCAAGAGCATCTTCCGCGACATTCGCAGATGCACGTTCTTGCATTTCACTCGTGACATCCATTGCTAGAAATTCTAACTTAAAATGCTCCCGACTTGGCCAAGGAAAGACAACTGCTTCGGGTAAGTTAATGTCATCCCTGGTTAACATTTGTACAAGAGAATAACGATTGTCTGTTAAAGTATCAGAAACAAAATAGTCTGCCGTTTTATAACCAATCGCAGAAAAACGAACAGTATCGCCTTTTTCTACAACAAGAGAGAAAAAACCACTAAACTCAGAATAGGTTCCTCGACCTTTCCCAACGACTAAAATATTAGTGTAAGGTACAGGTAGTAGTTCACTAGTCGTACCATCTAGTACCATTCCTGAGAACTGAACAAGGTCTTTATCTTGTACTTCTTGAGCTTGCACCGCAGTTGTTAAGCTAAGAAGAGCAATTAAGCTGAAAAATAATATTTTAATATTCATTCTTATATAATTTGTATCGAAGGTACGTAAGTCTTTTTATTCTGACGTTTTAAAAAACAAAATTCCTCAAAATTTCTACTTCTTTGACAAAACTTTAAGTAAAAAGGAATGCTACAGAAATATGTTCAGAGTTTTAACTCATTATTTTTGCGTTCCTAAAGAAACAATTCATTACCTATTAAAGACGACATGAAAGGTAAATAGGTTTGATATCAAGAATATTTTTTCTTTTTCTCCTCTTATTTTGAACAAAAGACAGACCTATTACTTTAATAGCTACGGATTGTTGTAGCTACATTGAATTATTATTTTTTAATTAGGCTACAAATTCATTTTTTTCAACATCAAAACGATATTTTCAACATGAAGAATATTTTTGGAATTTTCACACTTCTTTTAGCCGTTTCTCTTTTAACAGCTTGTGGTCCTAAAGGCGAGAAAGTAGAAGCAAAAGATGCAGTAAAAGAAACAACAACAACAGCAGCAGCTACGGCTTACTCTGTTGATACGCAGGCAAGTAAAATTATCTGGACGGGTAGCAAACCAACAGGTCAACACACAGGAACAATCGGCATTAAGGACGGTTCTGTTGCTGTTGTAGACGGTAACATCACAGGTGGTGAGTTTACTATTGACTTCACGTCTTTGGTATGTACAGATTTGAAACCAGGAGAAGGAAAAGAAGACTTAGAAGGTCACTTAAAAACTGGGGATTTCTTTGAAGTAGAAAAATTTCCTACAGGTACATTTAAGGTTACAAGTGCAGAAGCTGTTAGTGGTGACGCTACAATTACACACAATGTAACGGGTAACTTAACGATGAAAGGTGTCACTAAAAGTGTTACTATTCCTATGAATGTAGCTATGATGGGCGACAAAATCGCTGCTCAGTCTACAGCTTTTACTATCGACCGTACTCAATGGGGAATTACTTTCCATTCAGGAACTATCGCTGGTACTGCAAAAGATAAAATCATCAATGACCAAGTTGGTTTGGTCGTTACTTTGGTAGCGAATAAATAAAAAAATTAGGCGATTTTTCGTCTACTTATTTTATTGAATGGGGTTAAATCCCAAAAAGAAAAGCAGTTAGTTTATTTATCATAAACTGACTGCTTTTTTGTTTTCATGGTTCATTCATAAATGAAATGAGCATATCACTAAAGACTAAGGCATAGTTTGCAATTTCAGGATATTCCCCATAGAATAACAAGTCCGACAACGCGGCTCATAAGAGTCTTTCTCTCCTAATAAAACTTGGTCGCCCTCCGCAGTTAAACGATAAGAATGCGTTGCCAAATTACCACAGTGCTGACAAATAGCATGAACCTTTGTAATATACTCCGCCACCGCCAAAAGATGTGGCATTGGACCAAAAGGCACGCCTTTAAAATCCATATCCAAACCTGCTACAATCACTCTAATGCCACGCAAAGCCAACTGTTGACAAACGTCCGTAAGCTCTGGTCCAAAAAATTGAGCTTCATCTACACCAACAACATTGCAATCATCACACAAATCCAAAATCTCTCTTGGGTCACTAATCGGAGTGGAGTGAATCGAATTTGCATTATGAGATACAACTTCTGTATCATCATAGCGCGTATCAATTTTCGGTTTAAAAATCTCTACTTTTTGATTCGCGATTTTTGCCCGTCGCAGACGACGAATCAATTCTTCTGTTTTACCAGAAAACATACAACCGCAGACGACTTCAATCCAGCCGCTTCTTTGTCCTTTAAAATGTGGTTCGAGAAACATCTTTTGATTTACGAGTTACGATGTACGATGTACGAAGCTCTGACTTGGTAAATCGCAATCTTGATTTGTGTAGTATCGGGAAATGTAATGTGTGATTTTGTAGCGCACAAAAGTAAGAAATGAAGAGGGGAAAAGGGAATTTTAGGATTGGAGTTTCTAAGAGAAATTTAGAAAATTTAAGAAAAAAGAATTTTGAATTTCAGAACAACGCGACTTGCTTGATTCAAAATTCAAAATTCTTCATCCAAAATTATTCTAATATCCTAAGACTTGCAGCATATCTTCTGGTGTCTGCTCTGGGCGATAAAGCGTATCTATCAAATTTCCCTTAGAGTCCTTGTAAACAACAATGTGCTTAGGAGAAGGTATTAAACAATGCTTGATACCACCGTATCCACTAAGGGCATCTTGATAGGCGCCTGTATGGAAAAATCCTAAATATAGAGGTTCGTCTTCCTTTTTTGGGTCGTACTTTGGCAAGTAAACTTGACTCTGATTCACTTCTGAATTATAATAATCCGAATTATCACAAGTTAATCCGCCAATATTTACACGATGATATTCATTATTCCATTTATTAATCGGCAACAGAATAAAACGTTCTCCTATACCCCAAGCATCAGGAATGGTATTCATCAAAGAATTATCAACCATGTACCAAATCTCTGAGTCATTTTGTTGCTTTTGCCCAAGAACAGAAAAAATCGTTGCACCGCTTTCACCGACTGTATATTTACCAAATTCGGTAAATATATCGGGCTCAGGTACTTCCATTTCTTCACACGTTTGAGAAATATTATTGACGATTTCTTTAATCATGTATTTGTAATCAAACTCAAATCCGAGAGAATTTCGAATAGGCATTCCTCCTCCAATATTAATCGCTTTCAGTGTAGGACAAATCACTTTCAGTTCACAATATAACTTAACAGCCTTGCGCAATTCACTCCAATAATACTGCGAATCTTTAATGCCAGTATCGACAAAAAAGTGAAGCATTTTGAGGTCAAATTTTGGATTATCCGCAATCTTATCTTTGTAGTAATCCAATACTTTCGAACTGCGAATTCCTAAACGAGAAGTATAAAATTCAAAATTTGGCTCCTCCTCAGTCGCTACCCGTAGTCCGATTCTACATTTATCAGAAATATGCTTTTCAAAAATTTCTAACTCTTCCATATTATCCATGACAGGAATAACATTCTTAAAACCGTCGTTAATGAGGCTACTGATTTTTCCTACATATTCCTCCGTCTTGTAGCCATTATTGATAATTATCGTCTTTTTCGTTACTTTTCCTTTTGTATACAAACGACGAATCAAATCAATATCAAAAGAAGAGGAAGTTTCTAAATTGACATTGTGCCGCAAAACTTCGTCGAGCACATAACTAAAATGACAACTTTTGGTGCAATAACAATAATAATATTTACCGCTGTATCCAGATGTCTTAATGGCTCGATTAAATAAATTTCGCGCTTTTTTTATCTGCGCTCCAATCTTTGGCAGGTAAGTTAACTTCAAAGGTGTCCCATATTTTTCTATCAAGTGCTTAATAGGAACGCCATTAAAAACCAAACTCCCGTGGTCGATATCAAAACCATCTTGTGGAAAGTAAAATGTTTGGTCTATTAAGTCGAAATATCTGTTGTTCATTCTTTTTTCGTGTGAGTATTATCTATTTTGTGTCCGTAATTTAGGCTGCAAAAATAGCTGCAAAAGCCGATATATTTGTCAAAAAATACTAAAAACAAGAAACTATGCCTACACTCATTGAAATTAAAGCGCGATGTGAAGACCCAACTGAAATTCGTCAGATTTTGGAAGAGAACAATGCAGAACTAAAAGGAATTGACCACCAAATTGATACTTATTTTAAAACTGACCATGGAAGATTAAAATTGCGGGAAGGAAATATAGAAAATCATTTGATACATTATTTCAGAGGAAATCAAGCAGGACCAAAAAAATCGGAGGTTTTGCTGTATAAAAGTACGCCTGACAGTTCTTTGAAAAGTATTTTAGAGACTTCGATTGGTGTATTGACAGTCGTGGATAAAAAGCGCGAAATTCGTTTTATCGACAATGTGAAATTTCATATTGATGTCGTTGAAGGCTTAGGTAATTTCATTGAAATAGAAGCAATTGATATGGACGGAAGTATTCCTGAGGCGAAATTATTAGAGCAATGTCAATTTTATATTAAGCTGTTTGGAGTAAAAGAGGAGGATTTATTGGAGAATAGCTATAGTGATATGTTGTTGGCATAGTATCCCGAAACTCCGTTTCGGACTCTAACTAGATTTTCCGAAACGGGAGTTTCGGAATACGGCGTCGGCAACCTTCTCTGAGTTCCTTTTAATACTATCCAATAGTCCACTCGAATAAGCATCAAATCCCACAAAATACAATCCTCCTTCAAAAATGGGCTGTTTGGGCAATTGAAATTCATTAAAGATACCAGTTGTGTCTTCTAGAAAATCTTCCACCTTAGCGCGATAACCTGTTGCTAGAATAACCGCCGAAAAATCCTGTTCTTCTTCATTCTTAAAAACAATTCCATTTTTAGTGAATTTTGCGACATCAGGTAAGACTTTGATATTGCCATTTTTTATTTCGGCAACTGTACCGAGGTCTAGAACGGGCGTTTTACCAAATTCACGGAGTTGTTTCGCTGGAGCGACATTAGGCGTTTTGATGCCGTATTTTTCTAAGTTGCCAATTGCAATTTTCTGTACTAATCTTCCCAAAGGGTCGCTAATAAAATTTGGCAGAAAACTTAATAAAGCCTTCGTTTCTTGAATAGAACGTCCGTTAAAATCTCGCGGCACTATATTCACTTCACCACGTACCGAAAGAAAAGCAGTTGCCCCTTGTTCTTGCAAATCCAAAGCAAGTTCTGCGCCCGTATTCCCCATTCCGACGACTAACACCTTTTGCCCTTTAAAGTCTTTCCCCGTCCGATAGTCACGACTGTGAATTATTTGACCATTATATTCTTCTTCATTTTCAAATTGTGGACGAAAAGGAATACGATTAAAACCTGTACAAATAACCACGTTTTCAGACTTATAGACATCTCCTGTGTGTGTCTTCGTAATCCAACTATTTCCTTCCTTTCTAATCGAAGTCACCTCTGACTCAAAAACAGGTTTAATTCCCATTTCTTGCACGTAATTCTCGTAGTATTCAACCAATTGCTTACGAGGAACATAGTTTGGATATTCCTCTGGAAAAGGCATAAATGGTAAGTCAGAATATTTTTTGACGGTATGCAGATGTAGGCGCTCGTAATGATTTTGCCAGCGGTGGGCTATCTGATTGGACTGCTCTAAAAGGATAAAATCAAGTCCTGCTTTACGGAGGCGACCTGCGGTAGCTAAGCCTGCGGGACCTGCGCCTATGATTAGAGTTGGGGCTGTATTCATGAGAAAGTGTTGATGAGCTTGATTAGTTTATTATCTCGATTCATATTAACCAATCAACATAATAAACTAATCAACCAATAACTAAAAAACTAATTCAACTTATAATCCACCCCAATTCGCTCCAAAGCCATTGCCAAATCTGGTCCAGCTTCTACTTTTCGCGTTTTCGAAGCAAAATTTAGTCGCGTCTTGTTGTGTCTATCAATGAGCATCATTTTCAACGGATTCTTGCCTCTGTGTTCTTTCAACACACGTTCAATTTCACTCAACATTTTTTCCGTCAACTTCTCCAAAGGAATATTTAGAGTAATACTTTCAGACATTTTGTTTCCGATAGTTTCTAATAAATTAACTTCTTTTAGCTTGAAGTTAAATTCATTCTCACTATTCCAACGCTTCTTAAAACTTCCTTTGATAAAGACACATTGACTTAAGCTCAAACGCTCTTTATAGTCAATATAATCATCTCCAAAGAGAACTAATTCCATACTATCATTGAAATCCTGAATCATGAAAATTCCCCAACCAGTACCTTTTTTAGTTATACGGTGTTGCGCACTTGTCACGATACCAGCCAGTTTTATTTCTGAACCAGACTGATGATATTTTTCAACATCATCCAAACCACAGCTCACGAAATTTTCTACCTCTACACGATAATCATCCAATGGGTGACCACTGATATAAATACCTGTTACTTCCTTTTCGCGATTTAATTTCTCAATAAGAGGCCATTCTGCGCCTGGAGGCACTTGAGGTTCAGGACTCAAAACATCTTCGCTTGCTCCAAAAAGTGAATTTTTTGCAGATATTTTTTGACTTTGATAAGCCGCACCATACTTCATAATATGCTCCAAGAAAGTGGCATATTTATCAGAGGGGTTAAAAAATTGAGAACGTTTTAAGTGATTAAAGCCGTCGAAAGCACCACTTAGAGCAAGACTTTCCATGGCACGTTTATTCACCGTCTGTAAATTTAAACGACGCACCATGTCAAACACATTAACAAAGTGTCCATTCACACGTTCTTCCAAAATACCTTCAACGGGACCTTCACCTACGCCTTTAATCGCAGACATACCAAAACGAACTTGCCCTGCTTTATTTACAGAGAAATCCATCGCACTCTCATTCACATCTGGACCAAGTACATCTAATCCCATCCGCTTACATTCACGTAAGAAGAAAGTAATTTTAGTAATATCCTTTTTGTTGTGCGTGAGCACAGATGCCATAAATTCCGCAGGATAATGCGCCTTTAAGTATGCCGTTTGAAAGGCAACAAAAGCATAACAAGTCGAGTGAGATTTATTAAAGGCGTAAGAAGCAAATGCTTCCCAATCCTTCCAAATTTTCTGCACAATCGTCTCGTCTGTGTGCCCGTTATCTGCGCAACCTTGCTTAAATTTCGGCCACATCTCATCAATCAACTTCTTCTTTTTCTTACCCATCGCCTTCCGCAACATATCCGCCTCACCTTTGGTAAAGTTGGCTAGTTTTTGCGATAAAAGCATTACTTGCTCCTGATAAACCGTGATACCATGTGTTTCTTTCAGGTATTCTTCCATTTCGGGCAAATCATAAACAACTTGCTTACGACCGTGACTACGCTCAATGAATTCTGGAATATATTCAATCGGACCAGGACGATATAAGGCGTTCATCGCAATCAAATCCTCAAATTTCTTCGGGACAAGCCCCTTCATGTGCTTTTGCATCCCGCCAGACTCATACTGGAAGATACCAATGGTTTCACCACGTTGAAAAAGCTCATACGTCTTTTCGTCGTCTAAAGGAACTTCATCAGGGTCAAGGTCTCTGCCGTAATTTTCCTTGACCATACGACAGGCATCTTTGATAATAGTCAAAGTCTTGAGACCCAAGAAATCCATTTTCAAAAGACCTGCATCTTCTGCTACCGAGTTGTCAAATTGACTGACTAGAAGTCCACTATCTTTTGCGACTGTGACAGGAACGTAATTCGTTACATCATCTGGCGTAATCACAACACCACAGGCATGAATACCTGTATTTCGAACAGAACCTTCTAGTTTTTTCGCTGTACGAATCATCTGTCCAATTTCGTCTTGACCTTCTGCCAATGCACGAAAGACGACAGCTTGTTCTTTTTCTTCAGAGTTAAGTTTACTTTTTAATTTTGGAGCAACATCACCAGGGGCAAGGATGCCTTTTAGACTGGCAGATAAATTATCTGGAAAAGACTTTGCAACTCTATCCACCTCCGAAAGTGGCACATTCATTACCCGACCAACATCACGTAAAGAAGATTTTGCTTTCATTGCACCGTATGTGATAATCTGTGCGACTTGATTTTTACCGTATTTATCCAATACGTAATCAATAACTTTACTTCGACCGACATCATCAAAATCAATATCAATATCGGGCATCGAAACCCGTTCTGGGTTTAAAAAACGCTCAAAAAGTAAGTCGTATTTAATCGGGTCAACATTTGTAATACCCACACAATAAGCTACCGCCGAACCCGCAGCCGAACCCCGACCAGGTCCTACACTCACGCCCATGCGACGCGCCTCTGTCGTAAAATCCTGAACAATCAAAAAGTAACCTGGATAACCAGATTTACGAATGACACTTAACTCAAAATCTAATCTTTCACGCACAACATCAGAAATAACACCGTAACGCTTTTTTGCACCTTCGTAAGTCAACTGACGCAAGAAATCATCTTCCGTCATGCCTTCTGGTACTGGAAACTCTGGCAAAAGAACATCTCGAGCTAACTCAAGACCTTCGATTTTGTCATAGACTTCCATCGTATTTGCAATACTCTCTGGCACATCGTGAAAAAGGTCTGCCATTTCCTTTTGAGTCTTAAAATAGAAATCAGACGAAGGAAATTTGAAACGCTTTGGGTCGTCAATTAAGCTGGCAGTATTGATACACAATAGAATATCGTGTGGCGCATAATCTTCTTCTTCGACGTAATGTGTGTCATTGGTTGCAATGACTTTTATATTATGTTTTTTAGCGAGGGCGAGTAACTTTTGATTAACGTCCTCTTGGCTGACGTTACTATAAATTTTATTCCCGTTGCTGTCCTTTCCTAAATCTAAATTATCTAAACCTCTGTGTCTTTGAATTTCGATATAAAAATCGTCACCCAATAAATTTAACCAGTATTTACATAGTTCCTCTGCCTTTTCATCATCCTTACGCAAATATGCCTGAGGAATTTCTGCACCAATACAACAAGAAGAAGCAATCAATCCTTCCGAGTATTGCTCTAATAATTCTTTATCAATTCGTGGGTATTTCGAATACAATCCTTCGATAAAACCAAGAGAACAAAGTTTACATAAGTTTTCGTAGCCTTTACGATTTTTTGCTAAAAGAAGCTGATGATAACGTTTATCTTTTTCTCCTTTTGCACGCGAGAACGATTTTATGTGGCGGTCTTCCACCATATAAAACTCACATCCAACCATTGGCTTGATACCACGTTTGTTGGCTTCTGCTACAAATTTGTAAGCACCAAACATATTCCCGTGGTCAGTCAAAGCGACTCCTTTTTGACCGTCGGCGACGGCTTTGTCCATCATCGCACCGATTTCACTAGCTCCGTCGAGTAGTGAATATTGAGTGTGACAATGAAGGTGGACGAATTCTGGCATATCTTATTGATTGTATATTGTCGATTGTATAATGTCTAATAGCGTTACTTGTGCAACGTGACTTAGAGTGTTTTTTGGAGTCCAAAAAAATATAATTAAAGTTTGCTTACAAGTATTCTGTTCACCTTTGAGTGAAACGATAGAAAATATTTGCGGTTGGTTTCTCTAAAATTTGCTGCTGATTGAAAGGAGTATTTTAAATAGAAATCGTGAGTGAATCTAAATAAGCTTGATTATCAGTAAGTTGCGATTATTCAAAATTCAAAATTCCTCATTCAAAATTTATTCCCTGTATGCTTGGTGAGATGTGTAGTTTCTCACGAATGCGAAGATACGGAATTCGGAAAAGGAATGCTTTTAAAAGTTGTTAAAAGTTTTCAACAATAATGGAACGGTAGGAAAATCGAAGAGAATGGATAATTTTATTTTCTGTAAATAATATGTATTTTTTCTGTAATATTTTAAAAGTACCGTCAAAGCGTTTAACTTTGTGCCCTTGTGCGATGCATAAGTTTATCAAAATTAGACTTTGGACAAAAGACGTTAGATTCTCCAAACAGTAGAACTAACTAGATGCATATTTCATCAATTATCAATATTTATGAAATTCAAAAAGCTGTTTTGCACTTAGAAAAGTCTAAAATCTAACGTCTAATATCTTCTGTCCAAAGTCCAAATCAAAATAACTCCTGTAAAATATGTACGATATAATTTTGGCTTTTATTACAGCGTTTACGCTAACATATTTTGCCATTCCTTCGATAATTCACGTTGCAAATGAAAAACGGTTGATGGATGAGCCTGGTGACCGCCATTCTCATACGGTCAGTACGCCTTCGTTGGGAGGTATTGGTATTTTCGCAGGTATGATTTTTTCGATTGTACTATGGACTCCCTTCAATATTTTTGGAGACTTACAATATATCTTGTGTGCTTTCATCCTTATTTTCTTGATTGGGGTCAAGGACGATATTCTGCCCATGAGTCCAAGAAATAAGTTAATAGGAGAGCTTCTAGCTGCGACCATTTTAGTATTCAAGTCTAATGTAAAAATAACAAGCTTTTACGGACTTTTTGGCATTGGCATCTTACCAGAATATGTAGCCATCCCACTTTCGATTTTTACAATCCTAGTAATTATTAATGCTTTTAATCTTATAGACGGGATAAACGGACTTTCGGGAAGTATCGGTGTTTTGATTTCTATTACTCTTGGAGCTTGGTTTTTCTCTACTTTTCATTATGATTTAGCCGTTGTAGCCTTTTCTTTGGCAGGTGCTTTAATAGCATTCTTAAAATACAATTATTCTCCTGCGAAAATATTTATGGGCGATACGGGTTCTCTTCTTGTTGGATTGGTCTGTTCCATTCTAGCGATAAAATTTATTGAGTTTCACCGTGATTTACCTATGGATAGTCCTTTTTATATGAAGTCTGTACCTGCGGTGGCCATTGGTATTTTGATTTTACCTCTATACGATACAGCGAGAGTCTTTCTTACACGTGCGTTGCAAGGGCGTTCTCCATTCTATCCTGACCGTACACATATTCACCACCTACTAATAGACATAGGATTATCACACATGCAAGCTACTTATGTATTAGTTTTCGTGAACTTCCTTTTTATCGTCATGGTTTTCTCACTACAAAGTATAGGTACATTGCCTTTACTGTTGTTAACAATAGGTGTTGCAACGGTATTATCAGCATGGTTATACTATTCTGTGAAGAGAAAAAAGGCTAAAAACGCTACTTCTTAAACATTTTCTCACTTTTTGCATGGCTTTTGCCTTAGTCGTTCTATTTTTGCAATCTTTTAGCAGAAATACGGGAAACTAATTTCTGCATTTTGCGATTAACTATTAAGATGTTAGATAAAAGATATTAGACTTTAGATTAACTGACAAATAAACTTATGGTATATTATTGAACGCAGAGACGCGGAGACGCAGAGTTTTTTTTTTCCGAGCGTAGCTTGCAAAGAATACTTGTACAAGAGGGAGCAGAGGAAAAAATCTTAAGATTTTTTTGGAGCAAGGAAATCAAATGTCAATTCACTTAGAAGCTATTTGGATTTAATAAATCTAAAGTTTTTTATCTAAATTCTGATAGACTAATAATAGCCCATTTTAAAGCTATAAATATTTAAAAGTTAGGTAGCCAAAAGTTAGAAGTGCCCTTCTAACGACGAACTACCAACCACCAACTAAAAAAATCATGGCTCAAGACGACTTGTTTAAAAAAGTAACAGGACACTGTAAGGAATACGGTTTTGTATATCAATCTAGCGAAATCTACGACGGATTAGCCGCAACTTATGATTACGGTGTTTATGGCTCATTACTAAAAAATAACATCAAAGAATATTGGTGGAAATCAATGGTGCAAATGCACGAAAATATCGTAGGTATTGATGCTGCGATTTTTATGCATCCTAAGACATGGAAGGCATCTGGTCACGTTGATGCTTTCAACGACCCGATGATTGACAACAAGGATAGCAAAAAACGCTACCGTGCTGACCAGTTGATTGAGGGCGCAATGGAAAAAATTGAGAAGAAAATCAAAAAAGATGTAGACAAAGCGCGCAAGCGTTTTGGTGATGCTTTTGATGAGCAAGAGTTTCGTTCAACTAATGGTCGTATCCTCGAACGTCAAAAGACAATTGATGGACACTTGAAGCGGATGAATGAAGCTTTACGTCAAGAGGACATGGCAGATTTATTAGCTTTAATTGAAGAATTAGAGATTGCTTGTCCAGAGAGTGGTTCTAAAAATTGGACAGAAGTACGTCAGTTTAATTTAATGTTTAGCACTCAATTGGGAGCAGTAGCAGGTGATGATGGTAAAATTTACTTACGTCCTGAGACGGCACAAGGTATTTTTGTGAACTTCCTGAATGTTCAAAAAACATCTCGTCAGAAGATTCCTTTTGGTATCGCGCAGATTGGTAAGGCATTCCGTAATGAAATCGTAGCACGTCAATTCATCTTTAGAATGCGTGAATTCGAACAAATGGAAATGCAATTTTTTGTAAAGCCAGGCACTCAGAAAGAATGGTACGAGAAATGGAAAGAGACGCGTTTGAAATGGCATACAGCTATTCATCCTGCGACTTCGGTTCGTTTTCATGACCATGATAACTTAGCGCACTATGCAGATGCGGCGGTAGATATTGAGTTTGAATTTCCGTTTGGTTTCCGTGAGTTAGAAGGTATTCACTCACGTACAGACTTTGATTTGACACAGCATCAAAAACTATCAGGTAAGAAATTACAGTATTTCGACCCAGAGGACAAAGAAAGTTTTGTACCATACGTAGTAGAAACTTCTATCGGTTGTGACCGTATGTTTTTAGCTGTAATGTCAAATGCATACACAGAAGAAACTGTCCCTGATGCAGATGGTAAGGATTCGGAACGTGTTGTTTTGAAAATTCATCCAGCATTAGCACCTATCAAATGTGCTATTTTGCCTTTATTAAAAAACAAGGAAGAATTGACAAGCAAAGCACGTGAAGTTTTCAATATGTTGAAAATGCACATGGACTGCTATTACGAAGAAAAAGACAATATCGGTAAACGTTATCGCCGTCAAGATGCAATTGGAACACCTTACTGTGTGACAATTGATTTTGACACTTTAGAAGACAATACGGTAACTTTGCGCGACCGTGATACAATGGAACAAACTCGTATTTCGATTGATGAAGTTGTTTCTATCGTAAAAGGTAAGTGTGATATGACGCAACTTTTAGCGTAGTACAGTTGTAAATTGTTAGTTGGGAGTTGTTATTACAGCCTTCCAACTAACAGTTTTTAGCTTCCAATTAATAAGAATATGAAATTTGTATCAGAAGAAGTCATAGATAAAGTTGTTGCCGCATTAGAGGCAAACGATAATTATGAGACTGAAATGGAGTCGATTCGCGAAACGCAACCGACTATTTTAGCTTATTTGTTATCAGAAAACTTTGATGTGCTGACGCGGGAAGAAAAAGAGTATTTACTCTATTTAACTTTAGTCATCGTAAATGCTGCGGAACACGTTAATCCAGGTTTACCTTTAGTGGCTGAAGAGGATTTAGGTGGCGCAGAAGAAGAAAATTACGGTTTAATAAATGCTTCAAAAGAGCGTCGCTTTAGAGATAAACTAAACGTATTTTTTGAGGATACGCCTCAAGAGGATTTAGTAGCTTTTGCAGAAGATGCTGTAGTTTTAGATGACGAAGGAGATACGGAAGAGGAAGAGCAAACTTTTAAAATAACTAAAGAAGGGCGTGAGCCTATTTTTATTGCTTTGAAGTCAATTATTGATGTGCTGGAGGAAAGCGT
>CALDUB010000493.1 GCA_937923465.1 uncultured Saprospiraceae bacterium | reverse complement strand
TTTGGATAGCTACATGAAGCGTATTGGCGAACTCGAAGAGTTGGCAATGGCACATGAAGGTGTTCAGAAGGTATTCGCTATGCAAGCAGGTCGTGACTTACGTGTCATCGTAGAAAGCGATAAAGTAAGTGACAAGCGCGCAGAGGAATTGAGCTTTATGATTTCTGAAAAGATTCAGGAAGAAATGCAATATCCTGGACAGATTAAAGTGACTGTTATTCGTGAGAAGCGAGCAGTTAGTTTTGCTAGATAGAAGTCTACTTGGGTGAAAAGCTATAAGAAAAGGGTAAATCGTTGTGATGACGATTTACCCTTTTTTTATGCCTTCTATCACGTTAATGATAGAGGAAAATTTACCTTAATCAATATATTCCACTATCCTCAAGAAGCGGAAACCGACTGTCAGCTCAATAGAAAAGTTACGAATTCTACGTTCGCCAAGAGTAATCGGCGTTCCATTGGGACCTGTTACTTGACCAATAGCAGGTTGTCTATATTGAAACGAAATATCTGGAGCAAGATTTAATTCTACGATACCTCCTATTAATTCAGAAAACATAAATTCGATACCAGCACCACCTGTCAATCCGTAGTTAAATGGACGTACAAAACCTTTTAAAGGGTCAGAAACGCTTACAAAACGCTGGTCTTCTCCAATATTTGTACCGATAGTATATTCACCCCGCATACCGACGTAGTAATAAGCCTTATTAGTATTAAAGTCAAAACGCTGCTTAAATCCTATTGCGGTGGATACATTATTAAACTCAAAAGTACGGGCTGGTACGGTACCAATATTTCCACTTGTAAAAAGAACATTATTTCTACTTCGTATCGCACTTCCTCTTATGTGATAACCAGCTTGTGCAAAAAGCGCATTGGCATCTGGTCCGTCGTAAGTTTCGATGTAGATGTCTCCTTGGTAACGAAATAATGGGTCCCGTTCGTAAGAATTCCATTGTTGTAGTCCGACAGCAAGCCCACCTTTTACACCCCAAGCAAAGCTACCCTGTTGTGCATTTCCGATGAATGAAAAAAGTAAGCAAAAGAAGATTGTATATATTGTTTTCATGTAGGCAAAGTTAAGTAGTTCGTATGAATTATTTGAAATTTTATTTAGTCAAGGGAGCAATCCATTTTTCCAAATCAATGAAATTGAAAAAAAGTTTTTGAGAGGGGTCTATTTTTAAAGTATTGATTTGCATTTTAAATTTTAAAACCAATTCTGACCGTATTCCTTTAGTCGCAGCATTCAGGTAGCTTTTTACAAACTTGAATAGTAGCGTCTCCGTTTTGTATAATTCTCGGCGGTTCTGTAGACGACGCTTGACTGAAACTAATAGAGACCCAACTAATTCGTAATTTTTTAAACTAAAATGAGTCAACAACTCTAAAACTAAGGCGAATTGAAAAATTTCTCCCGCACTTTCTCTCTGCAATATTTTATTTATTCCGTCTAAGGCTTCTTCGTATCGCTCATTTAAGAATAATAAATAAGTCGCCAAATACTCCAATATCGTCAAATGGATGGTAGGAATTTTATCACCGTACTTTGCTAAACCTAACTGTAAAGGAGAAATGAGCTTTCCTGCCTCTGCGTATTTTTTTTGTCCTAATAAATTATTTACTTCTAAAAGCGTGCCTTGTCGAAAAATTCGCGCATCAATGTCCTTGATGGATTTGAAAGCCTTTTGACTTGGTAAACCTCTTAACTTTTCTAAACCTTCAATGAACTCTTCGTTCTTTTGCAAGGCTAAACTATCAATCAATAAATTATTTAGAATACTCAAATAGCGCTCAGGCATCATCATCAATTGCTTTGGATGGTCTTCTAATAGCTTTAGAAAGATGCGGTTACCACTATAGGCAGATTCTTTTTGACCCGTAGCAAAGAAATAAGTTGTCCGTGCATGATAGTAATAAACACGACTTCTAAATGTCTTGGCAAATGAAGCATTAAATAGTTTTGGCGTGTTAAATAATTCTGATAACTCCTGTTCTTTAATATAGCTCCTTTGTTTTCTGAATTCTTGCTGCTTTTGATATATAGCACGACTAATTTCCCAGTATTCGTTAATATTTTCTAATTTACTTAGACAGATTTTAACCTCTTCGGCAGTCTCTTGGTAGTCCGTTTCAGGAAATAGTTTTTTTATTTCCAGAAGAGATAATTGTACCTCAAAGAGTTCGCTTTCTACAGCTTTTTTCAATGCTTTTTTAAGACGACTCTGGGCTTGTTTTTTTAAGCCTTTCTCCCATAGTATAGTTACTAGACGTCCTTTTTCTGTCAATGCATTTGCATCTGTTTTTTTACGAAACCTGTCGAGCAACAGCAGAATTCTTTCGAACAGATATTGCTTACTCATCGCAAAGTTCTTCATGAAATTAGCAGTAGCATATTCCTTTTTTAATCTTAGTTCATCGTAATTTTCTTCCTTTAATAGAATTTTCCATAATTCCATATAATCCAAACTCTCCGCTGCGGAGTGTAGTTGGATGTACCTTTTTTCAGATTTAGATAGAGAATGTACCAAATCGTACAAGTCAGATGATGCTGTCTTCAATAGTCAGAAAATTTATTTTATGAAGTAAGAAGTTTAATTTTTACATAGGGTTTAGGTTGTAATTCAATATTCAGAAAATTTATTTTAGCATCCAAGTAGATTCGCAGAAACGTGAAAAATATTTCAACTTTGTATTATCAAACGAGAAAAGCACCCGACAATTGGTTTTCTCTATTAAAAAGATACGTTTTTTTTAGAAAAGAAAAATAGAAGCTACAATGAAAAATTTATTATTCCTCATACTGTGCCTTTCGGTAACAACACTATCCGCGCAACAAAATAATACAGCAAACTGGACACACCATCAAGCCCTCGACGAAGTCAATGACATCGCCGAGACGGAGACGGACATGTGGTTTGCAACGAATACTGGTTTGGTGCGCATGAATAAAACTACACTCGATAAAACTATTTATCATCCATACAATTCTCCGTTGCCAAAACAACACATCGAAGCGGTTACAGTTGATGCAGATGGTCAACTCTTTATCGGTATTTACGATAATATTATGGCTCGCTTTGACGGGAATAATGATTGGGATATTATTGACCTTCCTTCTAGTTCTTCTACTGATACGCCATTACTTTTTACCATTTTTATAGATGATGAAAACGAAAAATGGGTCGGTACAAGTATCGGACTTTTACATTATCAAGCCGATGGAACGTGGGAGACTTTTAACGACGAAACGCTCGGCAATACAAGCATCTCTTTCCGTGACGTATGGGATATTACGCAGACGGATAACGGAGACTTATTTATTTCTAGTTTTGAAATTTATAAATATGACGGTACCGATTTCACTAACCTATCTGAAGGAAATAATGATTTGTTTTCTTACGCAAACACCTCGATAGAAAGTGTTGGTGATGAAGTTTGGTTCAATAACTCGCAGTTTCTTAATGCCCGCTATGCTGATGAAAGTTGGACAATATATGAAGCAGGAGAGAACGGATTGCCTTCTGGCTCGATGTCAGATATAAGAATAAACCAGATGGGTACTCCTTTTGTAGCTTACAGCGCAGCAGGTGTTGGCGTATATAAATTTGAGAATGACGTGTGGACATCAGCTGACGATGCCCAAATAAATGGAATCTCTCAAGGACTTAGTAGTATTTATTTTGATGAAAACAATGACCGTTGGTTAACAGTAGGAGGCGATGTTTTTTACAACAATTCAACTACAGATACACAGATATTATTACAAGAAAGTCCTTTGATGACTAATCCTCCTAGCTTTGTCAAAGAAGCGCCCGACGGCAGTGTCTATGGTTATAGTGGGACATTTTTTGGTGGTAAATTAGTAAAGTTCAGCAGCCCAACAGAATGGGAGACAATTGCTTTGTCCGATGCTTTTACCACGGTAAATGATATGGAAGTTAACTCAAACGGTGACCTTGTCATTAGTACTGTTCAAGGTCTTTTTCAATATGGAAATGGAACTTGGACAGAAATATCTGGCTTCCCTGCTGCGATACCTAAACAAATAGCCTTAGATTCGGAAGACGGTATCTGGGTTACGACATCGTTAGACGGATTGCATCATTATGACGGCAGTACGTGGACGTCATATAATTCAGCATCAAGCGATTTGAGCAGTGATTTTTTGGGGAATATTTGGGTAGACCGCAATGACGATGTATGGCTAGTATCAGAAAGTCAAAATTTAGAACATTTTAATGGTACAAACTGGGAAATATTTAATGAAAGTAACTCGCCATTGTCTAGTTTATCATTAGGACGTGACCTTTATTTTGATGAAAATAACGAATTGTGGTTTCCTGAGTATAGCGGAGGTATTTTTCACTACGATGGGACGACTTGGGAAGAGTTTTTTATTGAATCAGTCAGCCTAACACAATACAAAATAACAGCCGACCAAGACGGAGTGCTTTATGTGGCGACGGAATGGGGTATTTATCAGTTTAATGGCTCAACTTGGCAGCCATTTTTAAATGAAGAAAATTCTTTATTACTGGATAATGAAAATACAGATATATTGATTGGGCAAAATGGATATTTCTGGATATCAACACTCGAGGGTTTATTCATCTATAATTCTGAAGTTATTTCGGCTATTAATGAGCCAGAGATTTTAGACCAGAGTTTCTTTACAATTTTTCCTAACCCTTCGGTAGATTTTATTTCTATAAAATTAGAAAATACTACGGTACAAAATTTTGAGGCGAATATCTATGACGCTACAGGTAGATTACTGCACAATGAAAAAATTAATATTAGCGAGCAAGTACGTGTAATGGACTTGCCAAAAGGAATTTATTACTTAAAGTTAGACGGAGAAGAGAGTTCTTATATTAGTAAGTTTGTAAAAGAATAATAGCAAGTCTAAAGTGTATATCTCCGAGTTTTAAAACCAAATGAGAAGCCCTAACTCTCCATAGGAGAGTCAGGGCTTTCTTTTTTAGTTCTGACCTACTTAGCTACCAGTATTTTATACTTTTTCAATAATTAATGCCGAAGCACCACCACCACCATTACAGATAGCAGCCAAACCTACTGAGCCAGATTTTTTGTGTAGGACATTATTTAATGTCGTCAAGATACGTGCACCAGATGCCCCAAGCGGGTGACCAATTGCCACAGAACCACCAAATACATTCATTTTACTCGCATCCAAGTCTAAGTTTTTCGCAAATGCTATTGGCACTACCGCGAAAGCTTCATTGACTTCCATAAAATCTACATCATTCCAAGTCATACCCGCGCGTTGCAATGCGATAGGAGCCGCCAAGGTGGGTGCAGTCGTAAACCATTCTGGCTCTTGAGCAGCATCTGCAAAAGAAACGATTTTAGCCAGAGGCGTCAATCCTAATTCTTTTACTTTCGCAGCACTAGCTAAGATAATAGCTGAAGCACCGTCATTGATAGTAGAAGCATTTGCAGCAGTCACTGTACCCGTTCCATCTTTTGTAAATGCTGGACGTAATTGAGGTATTTTCTCAAATTTCACGCGTTTGTACTCTTCATCAGTATCTACAACTAGAGCATCTCCGCGACGCTGAGGAATACTTACAGGAATGATTTCATCTTTGAAATTTCCGTTATCTGTATTTTCTGCAACAGCCTTGTAAGAGTTGATTGTATAAGCATCTTGCTCTTCGCGCGTGATGTTAAATTTAGTCGCCGTACGGTCTGCACAAACGCCCATTGCCATTTTATTATAAACGTCATATAGACCATCTGTTTCTAAGCCGTCAATCAATGCTGCACCGCCATATTTATAACCAAAACGGGCTTTTGGTACATAGTAAGGTACATTTGACATGCTTTCCATTCCACCTGCTACGACTATATCTGCGTGGCCAAGTGCGATAGATTGTGCACCAAACATCACAGTTTTTAATCCAGAAGAACAAACTTTGTTTACCGTCGTACAAGGTACATTGTTACCTAAGCCCGCTGCGATTGCTGCTTGACGTGCTGGCGCTTGTCCGAGGTTAGCAGAACAAACGTTACCAAAGAAAACTTCGCTAACTTGGTCTGCGGATACACCTGCTTTTTCAAGTGCACCTGTGATAGCTGCCGAACCTAGTTGGACTGCTGTTAATCCTGCAAACATACCGCCGAAGCTACCGATTGGTGTACGGACTGCGGAACAGATATATACTTCTTTCATTCTCTTAATTTTGAATGATAAATTTTGAATTTTGAATGTCTAATATGATACGTTTCAAGACTCAAGAATTCCTCTTCGTTTATTGAAGAGTTTATCATTATTTGGTTTATTTCTATTGGTGAAAATCTACTTGAAAGAAGAATTCACCATTTTATATTTGGTAAAGGACTACTGTAAATTGCTTTCACAAAACAATCTACTTTTATAAAAGGTCTGCAAAGGTATGAAAAATGAAAAACAAATGCTTTGGAGTAGGAAAATGGTTTATTATTCTCCTTTTTGTTGACGGTGTATTTTGCGTTCTTTTTTTGTTTTGAAGGTGTGGAATTGATAGAGGGCGGAGAGCCCTATACTGTCTATGGAGTCAGCGATACCCAAGATTAATATGTTTCCAAGACTTTTTAAATAGTTAAACTGAAAAGTCCACTTTTTTACACTCAAATCAGCGCTTAATAAGGCTCCTGCTTGATGAAATGGACGAGCACTATTATTATTATTAAATGAAAAGAGAGTAAAGGTAGAAGGTTTGGTCATTTGGTAGAAACCGCCGACGCCAAATTTTACTTTTTCCACAAGAGAAAAATTTACTGTCCCCGCGTGAACTGTTGAGATAATTTGGGTAGTTCCTTTATATCCTGTTATCGGCGGATAAGCTTGTTCATAAACATAATCGACATCCAGTGTTTTTATGAAGATTTTAAAATGATAGGATGCAGAGAATCGCTCTGCAAGTTTTCTGTCAATTCTTAATCTGCCAGTAAGAGTCGGGAGATTGAAACTATCATTATTACTGTCTTTTAGGAAAATTCCGCCAATGTACGTATTAGAATTTTCCAGACTATTTTCACTATTTATATCTAAAAAAGATAAGCCGATACCTCCACTCATTGTAGTTTGAGCAAAAGATACATTATATAAATATGATGTCAAATTTAGGATTAAAAAAAATTTAAGAGAGAAAGAAGTCATAAGACGTTTTTAGAAAAATTACAGCTATCTCATTCTTTTAAATTAGAAATAGCTGTAATTTTTATTAAATAAATTATATCATCTTTTGGTGAAAAATTTCTTAGTAGTGTTTATAATATTACCAAAGTTATCATAGTTTACTACAAGCAAAATTTGTGAGGACGTAGGAATGTTTGAAAATTCAAAGTCAGAGTATTTACCTGTAAAAACTAATTTACCTGATAAATCGTATATTTTGACAGAATTTTTCGAGCTTTCAATTTTTTTCTCATATCTCATTACACTTTCATGTTCGTCATTCTGTTGATTGAGACCATAGATATCTTCACAAGTAGGATCATCTCCGTCACAATCACGTAAAATCAGTGTTCTTTCTGTTCTTTTGTAACTTGTCATATTGACTACTTGGATGTCTTGCATACTTGGATAGTAACTTTCTTGGTCAAATCCTGTAATAGTTAAAGAAGAACCATTAATAGAATTACTATTACCAGAGCCAAGGACAGTCCAATCAAGAGGGAAATTCCATCTATAAATAACACTAGGATTAGGATTTATAACGCTAAAATGAGCATAGTTACTTTCTTCACATACAATATGTGGACCATCTATTCTTACACAGTTATTATCATCTGGGCCTACACAAATGTCAGACCATGCTTTTGCTGTATAAAATACCTCATCGGAGCATTCTCCATATTCAGACAATAAAACAGTCATAACTGCTGCTCTTAATTCGGGATAATCGTTTGATGTACTAGGCATCATTGTCGCCATAGCATCTATTACGCATTCTAATGTTCCTCGTATACCTAGACCATTGGAGGTACTTGCTAAGAAGAACCAGTGACTTAAAGGGCGAGACCTTGGATGAGACGTGAGAGTACCAGTAAAAACAGGTTCTACTTCTGCAAAACAACGCATGTCTATGTCAATACCGTTAACTGTCTGTGTACCAGGATTATTTAGGTCTCGTTGGTCTAAACCAGAATTATCATCTCCCATTATCCAATCTGTATCCCCCCCTTGAAAATCCGACTCTATCACTACTCCAAACATATCAGCTATTCCTTCACCTAAGGATCGTGGGGCAAGACCAACACTACCTAGTCTTGCTACAGTAAGTGTATGTGCAAGTTCGTGTCCCATAACGTCAACTACTCCATATGAATTACCATTTTTTCGACCTACTTGAATAAAAGTATGACTAAAATCACTCCCTTCCTTATTTAGAACTTTATTTTCATTAGATGAAACGGCAACACTCACTTTATCAATAGTTATTCCTAAGTCATCCATTCTAGTTAAAGCTTGGGACATAGCAAAATGAGTTTGGTATAGTTTTTTTTTGTTACCCCAACTCACTCCATTTTCTGAATGAGTGTCTTTTGCTTCCCATTGAGTTTCATTTACAGGAGAGGAAGGAGAGGATTGACTAGTACTTCCCCAATCTATTGTTCTGATTCTATCATCATCAGACTCTAGAATCAACATTCCTCCTGCAGAAGAATCATCTAAGTCTACTTCTCCATAAACTTGAGTTGGTGCAAAAGCATGGATGTCTCCAGAAAAATCTTTTAGAATTTCTCCAGTGTGACTGTCAACATAAGCAATTCTTCCATTTCCTTCTTTTTCATATTCTGTCTTCCAGACTAAATTATAGCCACACAAATTATCAATGTTAGGTGCAATAATTAATGATTGGGAGAGAATGGAATTCGCTGCTAATATTTTTGATACAGAAGAAGAAGGAATGGTAGCTGTTCGCGCAATACTAATATTTGAAAAAATATGCGGAGCAATCATAAAAAGAACGGTACTACAAGGGTCGTCATTATCATCATTGGAAGATGACTGTAAAACAATTCCACCTCCTTCGACTCTAATTCCGTTGAAATATTGCTCATAACGAAGGAATTTTTTGTCTGAATTTAACATGGATAATGTCTCCTCTGCAAATTTAAAAGTAGTTCCTTCTTGAGGTTTCAGAATAGGAAGTAAAGATTCTAAATCAGTCAGACCCTGACCTTGAGATTGAGAGGGATTGACATTAATAACACCGCTATTATGAATCTTAGACGCGAAATGATTAAGCAATTCGAGACTAGTTTTGTCAGTTCTAAAACTGTTATATTCACTACAATCTGATAATTTTGCCAGATTAGAGCTTTGTGCAACTAACGAGAAAGAAAGAAAGAAAGAAAGAAAGAAAGAAAGAAAGAAATTCCGATTCTTTGGATTCGAAAAAGTGAAAAGTTCGGTTTACAAATTTTTAAAGTCATGATTAGTGAGTTTAATGGTTAAAAAAATCTTTTTGTTCCAAGGGAGTAATTTATTTTTTTATAAGTGCTAATGCTTTCGGACTGTTGTTAGCAAATGTATATAAAATAAATTTAATTTAAACAATGTTCACACATTTAAAATTCAAATGTTTCATCAAACGATAAAGAGATGTAGAAAAAAAATGGATAAAAATTTGAAACAATATTTTTTTTAAGTTGCTGAAAATCAATTAATTAGGCATAATGATTGGCTATATAGGAATTGTCCCCCAAAAAACTTTCATTATTTTTGATTATTTTTATGAAATAAGGCAGCGAAAACGAAATTGAGCGACTCTTAGAGTCAGTAGTAGTTTCACCTGAGTGAATATTCATAACACTCAATTTCGTTGAGTTGCG
>CALDUB010000492.1 GCA_937923465.1 uncultured Saprospiraceae bacterium | reverse complement strand
ATGATTTACTAAATCATTTTTGCTACGCACCACTTCGTTCATACTTTGAAAATCCTTATTTAGCTAGGCTTCCGATGCTCGGAACGCGGTATACGCGGTTTTCAAAACTTGTCCCGACGCTTTGCTCAGGAGCCCAAATTGTAAACAAAACTTCTCTGCTCAAATTCTGAATCTATTTATACCGCGTTCCTAAAGATTACTATTTGCTTATAATTTTCAGGTGTCAGGCTATTCTAACTTGTACATTCGTATTTGTACAAGTTAAAATAGCCTGACACCTCGCTCCTGACTCCTGACACCTAAAGCTCAACAAATAGACAAAATAATTTATCAATCCACAGCTTTCACCGTAGTGCAACAAATTAACACAAAATGGAACTACTCGCAATCCTCCTCTTTTTCAGTATTTTCCTACTCATTCTGTACGGATATCCTGTGTCGTTGACCTTGGGTGGTATCTCTGTTATTTATGCAGTTTGTTTCTTAGACCCTATCTCTTACACCGCTCTGCCTTCGCGGATTATGGGGACAATGACGAATTATGTACTCCTTGCCGTACCGCTGTTTATTTTTATGGGCATCATGCTCGAAAAGTCCAAATTAGCGGAAAACATGCTCGAGACCATGTCAATGCTCTTTGGTAGAATGCGTGGAGGGTTAGCCATTAGTGTCGTTATCGTGGGCGCTTTATTAGCTGCGTCAACAGGTATTGTCGGTGCGACGGTGGTAACTATGGGATTAATTAGCCTTCCGACAATGCTCAAGCGTGGTTATAATCCCGAACTAGCAACTGGCGTTATAGCAAGTTCTGGTACTCTGGGGCAGATAATTCCGCCTTCTGTGGTTTTAGTTTTATTGGGTTCTGTTCTCAATGTATCTGTGGGTGATTTATTTAAAGCGGCAATCATTCCAGGTGGCTTATTGGTGAGTATGTATATTTTGTACATTATTGTTGTCGCAAATCTTAAACCAGAGTGGGCGCCTGCTATTCCTGCGGAGGAGATTAAGTCATTTAGAGCAGACAAATACTTTTGGAGAAGAATCATAGGCGCTTTTTTACTGCCTTTTGTGCTCATTTTATCTGTTTTGGGTTCTATCTTCGCGGGTATTGCCACGCCGACGGAGGCGGCGGCTGTGGGCGCCTTGGGTGCGACTATCTTAACTATTTTTGCACCTTACTTTGTGCCTTCTCAAAAAGAAAAACCGAATAAACTCAGCTGGTCCATGCTACAGTCCGTCATGGAAGAAACGACGCATTTGACCTCTATGGTTTTCTTGATTTTGTTGGGGGCGACGACCTTTACTTTTGTGTTCCGTTCTATGGGCGGCGATACTTTTTTAGTTGATTTAATTAATGATGCAAACCTATCTCCTAGCCTATTTTTATTGCTAGTCATGGTCGTTGTTTTTATCGCAGGTTTCTTTATTGATTTTATAGAAATCATCTTTATTATTGTTCCAGTTGTCGCACCAATATTTATAGAATTAGATATGAATTTAATTTGGATTGGTATTTTACTCGCACTCAATTTACAAACCTCTTTCCTTTCTCCACCCTTTGGTTTTTCTTTGTTTTACTTAAAAGGCGTTGCGCCTCCAGGAATTACGACAGGACACATATACAGAGGTATTGTCCCTTTCGTTTTGATACAATTAGTCTTTTTAGCAGGCGTAGCTTTATTCCCTGATGTTGTCTTATTTTTATTAGATTAGACTAAAATGGCAGAACTGAGGCATCATATTGCCTTAAAAGAAGAGTATCAACAATTTGCGTAAGACCATTTTTCAAAAAAAATAGAGAACATTGCTCAAATCAACGGATACTGATAATCAGACAACAACACCTACAATAAAATATAAATTAACGATTCACTAAAAACATAACCAATTAGTAATCAACAGGTTAAACACATTAATTGAACAATTACTCAAGCAACAGCAAAGCATAAATCAGTAAAAAAAATTTGGTAAACCCTAGAGGTTTACTTACCTTCGTCAATACATTAAGAAACGCTACAATATTTGAATGGCATACTAACAGATAACAGCATTGAAGACTACACACCTTCCTAATTGTTTTTATCCTTTCTTTCGTATTTTCCATTCTTTTCGGCAAATTTTATTCCATTGATTACACTATATTATTAAAGTTAAAAATTCACAGAGAGTATTTTCTGTGTAAAATTTCGCGCTTTATAAGTAAGTTTTCAAATGGATTTTCTGCCAATTTCACAACATAATTTTTCACTAAGAGTGAATTAGTAAATTACTATTTTTGTTAGGAATAGCTTCCCAGCAAAAAAGCATAGGAGTCTCCGCTCGCGTGGGCTTTTGTGTTAAGATTTTTATCCTCAGTATATAGTATCAGTAAGTTAGATTTGACCCGCCCCATCGTTTGAGGCGGGTTTTTTATTTTGGGAATACGAGAAAAGAATGGAATTTAGAGCTTCAATTCATAAGTAATTAAGTACGTGACCTAATCCCCCACACATTGGGAAAGATTTGTCTTTGTCGATGATTTTTGTTGTGACTCTTAGTTCTACATTAAGACTCTAGAATTAAGGTTTGAATATCTATAAAACTAAGTTGAAGTCACATCGATAATGTATTCATCAAAAGTAGATACTTCTATTTTGTGCTTTATTAAGTGTTAATGGATGTCAAAAAATAAGCAATTTTAGACTTTTTGCCTGTCTTTTCAATCCCGAAGGGTTGAAAAGTCGCCTTCGATACTTTTTGACGTAGGCAAAATTTATCAGCGA
>CALDUB010000491.1 GCA_937923465.1 uncultured Saprospiraceae bacterium | reverse complement strand
CCTCTCGTATTTTTGTAAGGAATCTAAAGTATATTCTAAACCTTGTGCCTGACGGATTTTTACCTCTGTCAGGTGTTCAAACATCGGAATATTCACAGTGTCCAAACGCGCCAAATGAGGCTCAAAATCCATATTTTGACCAATATCCGAAAACATCTCTAAGGCAGATAAAAGCGTTCTATCATTCCATGAGTCCAAATTATTTGTCACCCAACGCAAACCAAATTCATAAGCCTCCGTTTTATAACCCGCCGCATCAGCTCGCGACAGTGCACGCAAAACATAAGTCGTCATCCAAGTATCGCCTGTATTATTTGCCCACCAACCCCAAGAACCATTTTCGTTCTGATTTTTTTTGAGACGTACTACACAAGCAATGAGTTCTTTTTCATGCTCAAAAGGACGCTTTAGTTTTGCATTTATCTCTTTCTCTAAAAGCAATGCGGTTAGTTTACTCGCAGTTTGTTCATTACAGCCGTATTGATAATTACGCAAGTATTCAAGGTCTTTTAATAAGACCGAAAGTGCATCATTTTCCGCGCGTAGCGTTACATTTCCATAATCTGGATTGAAGTTCAACGTCACACTCGTATCGCCTTGTAAAAGATGAAAGTTGCCAATAGTTTCCTCAGTTCCACGCTTGAAAATTGGAATGCTGCGCTCTTCGCCGTCGCCATACTTTTCTGTGCTGAGCGTGTATGTGAGCGTTAGGCTGTCTTGCATTGGTGCCCTTAATTCTGTTGATTCAATAATCGCGTCATCTATTTGATTGTCAGTTACTTGTATTGATTTTTTGTCTAGCAGGAATTCTGTTTTGATATCATATTTTATATCGGTGTAATTGATAGATTTTCCGATGACTTCGGTTTTGTCGCCTTCGATTAAAAAGCGGGGGAGCGCCAATTGAGCCGATAAAGGTTTGAATGATTTGACACGATTTTGTGCAACACCACCACGGCGTTTTTTGTCCATACCTAAGACGTAAGTTTTCCAACTGGTGATGTTATCTGGGTAGTGGGCGGTGAAATAGGCTTCGCCGTTTTGGTCGGTCATTAGGTTGGGTTGCCAGTAGGCGTAGTCTTTAAACTCTGTGCGGAGCTGGGTGCCTGTGAGGGCTTCTTCTTCTGGTGTGTCTGCATTTAGGTTTAGTGTGCGTTGGTTATTTACTTTTCCGTTGGAAATGCCGTAGCCAACAACAATAACTTCATCTAATAGAGCTGTATCTGCTTGTAGTTGTCCGTCAAATCTACCTCCATTAGCAATGTCCTTTATTTTCGTGTAAGCATAACCAGTATATTGAAACTCAATATCAATCAGACCTCCAGGTAAACCACTCAAAGAATAATTTCCATCAAAATCTGTAACAGTACCAGTAATGACTACTCCGTCTCTATAAATTATGACATTAGCAAAAAGGATAGCCTCACCTGTTTCTCCGTCTGTTAGTGTGCCAAAAATATCACGATTACCTGTGAGTTGATTTCCTCGATATGGATTTAGGTCTTGATTTTCTACGTCTCTCAAAGTAAAGTCATAGGAGTCGGGTACGGTGTTCCCATATAACCGAATACCGTCCACATAATAATAAGTTCCATCCGAGCGAGAACCTCGTATTGAAATACCGTCACCTTTATCCATTCGACTAGCACCAGCAGTCACTCCAGATATTTTACCGAGTAGGAAATCATTAACTTTCCTTTTAGGCAAATTACGAATTTCCTCAGCAGTAACCGTTGTTCCCATAGTCGTATTATCCTGCTGAATTAGAGGCACTTTATAGTCAATAATCTGAACTTCACTCAACCAAAATACATTGCCAGAACCCATTGAGCCTAGATTTCCATTATCTAAAACCCAATCTGCAATAGTAAAAGTACTATCATTTAGCATCAAAGAAAGATTGCCTTTATAGATGCTTTTTTTCGATTCAACGACTAATATGTAATGACCTGGCGCTAATAAAAGCCTGTAATTTCCTTCTTTATCCGTCTCTGCTTGTCCGATTGGTGTACCTGAGAGGTAAGCTGTAATAATGGCGTTTTCAATAGCTTCATTACTTACTGCGGCGGTAACTTGTCCAATGATACCCGTTTTAGCAGTTTGATAAAAAGAGAAAGCTTCTTTAGAGATACTTTCCTTTTTTTGCCCTTCCTGATAGCCGCTTAGAGTTGTGGCTAAACCTGTGCTGTCTTTCACAAAAACAGGACTTTCCCAATTCAACCAACTTGTGGTATGCGCTTGAATATTCACTGTTTTATCTGCTCGATAGCCATTTTTAGTGAAGTAAGAAATCTGATAATCACCTGCGGGCATTTTGCTAAACAAATGATTGGTATTTGGCGAAAAAGCACGTTGAACGCTATCTACATTATTCTGCAATAGGACAAAAAATAGACTGGTATCTTTACTTATACTTAGATTTATTTGAAGTTTCCCATTTGATGCTGCGTCTTCAAAATTGGAGTAACCAAAGCTTAATCTCATTTCTCGCTCGGGGCGCATTTCTATGTCTGCGGGTGTGAATGCATGCTGTCCAAGTTGCATTGTCCTCTTTGTATTGAGTGATATTTTCTTTTTTATATCGCTAAAAATAGCCTTTGAATACAGGCGTTCTCGATTTGGTAGTACATCATAAGCGTAACCAGATTCAAATTTAAATGTATTGTAGAATTGTTCCTGTTTTAAAAAGTGTAAATCATATCCATTAGTAAATGGACCTACCTTTTTTGCAGAATGACGACTAGATTCGAGGATGTGAATATTTTCATCGTTTTGCCATAAAAATACCTTTGCATCAAAGTATGGTGACCGAAACTGGAAAATTGAATTCTCAATTAATTTTTTCTCTTGATGTGTTAAATGGGTAGACATGGAAGTTCTGCTCACATTTTTTGCAAAAGAGGCGTTGCCATATTTTTCAAGGTCTAAAATAACTTCTGTTTTATAGCCTTTTTTCAACAAAACGCTGTCAATCGTATATTCAAAATCACGCGTCCGCACACTGATTTTGTTATAGCCTTCGCGTCCGACAAATGCATCAGGTTGAGTGTTGTCTGTGTCATAATACCAAACCAATTTTCGATTACAATAAATCATGTAAATCGACTTAGAATGCCCGTTTTTAATGAGATGTGGCGTGAATTGCGCCATGTTTTTAGCAAAAGTATCGGTAGTAATTGTATCGTAAGTGATTAGACCTCCGTCATTCTCCCAGCGCATTTTGTAATAAAAAATGCTGTCCAGATGAAAGGTGTCGTACCATTCCTTTGTTTGTGATTTTTTGCGAGTGTAGTTCCTTTTTTGTTTTAAAGTAAATTCATTCAAATCGAATGGAAAACGCGCATTTTTATAAGAGAGTTTTGGTTCTTCATAGGGGAGTTTTTCTTTGAATTGTGCGTTAATTGCTGCGGCAGTTAGGTTAACATTGGCGGCAGGTTTGCCATTGAGGTCGCGGACTTTTATTTTAACTTTAGATGCTTCGCCAGGCAATACTTTTTCAGCCTGTGCGACATCTATGTTGAGTAATTTTTTATAGCCGCGGACACTTCTAGCTTCTTTCACAACCTCACCTGCCCAGATGTAAGTGTAATCTATAAACCACGTTTTGTTAGGATGACTTTTGTGGGAGTATGTGAAGTTTGATTCACTGGTTTTACCCTGTTCCACCACTTTTCCTGTATGCCGAACTAAGTATTGAATTTCTACCTGATGTGGATTTGAAAAATTGATAAAAACACTATCTGGGGTAGATTGTCCATTGACATTAATTCCTGATTTTAACTCTTTTACGAGAACAGTTTTCTTAGCGTCTTTTACTTGAAATACATAGTAACTCGCATTCGGATTTATTTTTTCTTGTACAGGGAAATCAACCGTTTTTTGTTCTAAGAGTTGATTGCCTTTTGCATAAATAAAAACTTGCCCTTGTGCTTTTTTTATTTTGTTTTTCTCATGATAAAGAACTGATAATGAACCGTTTGATAACCTATCTGTAAAGTAATTTTGTTTTTTAGATACTTCAAAAGAAACAGTCTTTTCTTCTAATTCACCATTAGCGTTTTGAAATTCGGCAATAGCAGTGACGGACATTTTGGCTGCTGGAAAAATGCTATCAGGAACGACTATTTTGGTTTCATCGCGTGCTTTTAACTGCGTTTGAAAAGTCCATAAAGTATCTGGTATTTGCGTCAAACTATCAAAAGTGGCTTTAATAGAAGTCGCCTTCAAAGTGATTTTTACATCTCCGTCAGGTATGGTATTTCCATTACTGTCTTTGCCTTCTGCTTTTAAAATGACTTTACCGGCAAAGGCGTATTCTTTTTTTTCGCTGGAAAAATTCCAAGAGACTTCATCCAATTGATAGTCTTCTAAATAAAATTGAGTAGACAGATTATTTCCCCAATTGACATTATATTTTGAATCTAAAGTCAAACTGTCTCCCAATACAAACTCGTGTGTGAAATTACCTTTTTGTGAGGGTGCTAATTCTTGAGAAAAATAGATGTTTTCAGACCAGCCTTTTCTTATTTCTAAGCGCTGTGCTTTCTTTACAGGCTTCCCATTTGGCTTAGCAATATAAGCTTTTATTTTTACAGTATCACCAATCTGATATTTAGGTTTATTGAGTACGATATAGCCATTTTGCGCTCTATCTCGCGTAAATAATCTGTAAAATGGAATCATATTTTGCCAGTTATAAATCCGCCAATTGCCATTCTGAATAACACCTCTTACATAATTAAACGAACGCTTTCCCCAACGATAAGGCGTATTAATAAACCGCCCGATAGGTGTCCGTACAAAGCGGCGCCAGCGTCTGACTATGCGCCAAGTATCATTGTCTTTGGAGACATCGTAAAATATAGTTTCCTCATTGAAAGTGATGCGTAGCAGACCTCCAGTTCTCTTTTTTGGGAGTCGATAAGTATTGGTTTTTGTGTCAAAAGGAATAGACTTTTTATTTAAAAGTACTGTAGCTTTATTGGTCGCATTACCTTGACTATCAAATATTTGTAGATTTAAATCTCGTTTGTTATTCAGTACTTCTGCCGAAATTGTATTTATACTTCTCAACTCAAAAGTAACATCTTCCTGAATTGTCGATACAAAAATATAATGCCCTGATTTTGTGAAATCTGTAGGCGTTTTATGCATAATACTATCTCGTAGAGTATGGAAGTTCCAAGATTTTGGCTGGAAAGAATAAGAAGATTTTTGATAAAAAGTATCCGCTTCTTCAGCCGTTATTTCGTAGATGTAAGTTTGAGGCGCATTGGTCGCGTACTCTTTTTGCGCTTGTAGATAGAATGCACAAAAGAGGAACAGAAGTGTTGTTTTCAATTTCATAATATAGCTTTTGAGAATACAACGGAGGATTATTGCGGAATAGTTGGTGAAAAGACTTAAAAGTTAAATTTTAATGTACGAAATAGTCTTTTTAAAACTGCGTTTGATAAAAATGAAAATTAGATTTTTAATCGCATTTGCATTTTGCTTTTCTTGCTACTTGTCGATAGCACAAGATACCATAAGTTTTCCTAAGCATCAGGTGGGCGCCGCTTATCTGGGAAGTTCATTTACTCGCCCTGGGGCGGTTTTCTCGCATCAATATCACCTTTGGGGAGTGGATAAAACAAAAGAAACTAAGAAAGGAAAGATAAAGCCACGGTTTTGGGAATTAAGTCTAATCAACCGTGCTGGATTTTACAATCATAAACAAAATCATTTTGCTGCTTTGCTGAGTACTGGTGCGCAATTTAGCTTTGTTCGTAAAAAAGGAAGATTTGCTTCTTTTGGACCACAGATTGGATATTTGCATCGATTTTTGAATGAAGATACTTATGTCGTTGGTGAAAATGGAGCTGTAGAACGAAAGCGATTTGCTGGAAATGCGCAATTTACGATTGGTTTGCAGACTCGTTTTGGAAAGGATTTTTCTTATAATAATCCTGATAATTCTTTCGGTTGGTATTTAGGTTCAAATCTATTGTGGGCGATGCCTTTTGGGACTGGTGTTGTTAATTCGAGTTTGATTGAATTAGGTGTTTTCTACTCTTTATCCAAAAAATAAATCCAATGAAAAATATATTAATCTATTGCGTTTTAGCAGTGCTTTTTTTTAGCTGCAATAAAGAAGAATTTACCCTGTCTACTAATGCAGAAGACTTCTTTTTCTTAGAACACGAGGGAGCAAAAATGCCCGTACAAGTAGAAGGAAACACCGCTTCTGGTAAACTAATTATCGTTTTGCATGGTGGTCCAGGAGGTAGTGGTATCTTATTAAATGAAGCATTTACGAGCTTTTTTAACCCATTGGAGAAGGAATATGGACTGGTGTACTACGACCAACGAGAAGCGGGAATAGCGCAAGGCAGTTTTGATGAGAGTACATTAAATCCAGACCAGTTTGTAGAGGATTTGGAAAGGTTAACCGCATTGATAAAAGATAAGTATGGGGCAGAAACAGAATTGTTTTTGTTAGGTATCAGTTGGGGCGGATATCTGGGGAATGCCTTTTTAGCAAAAGAGGAAAATCAAGCAAATTATAAAGGCTGGATAAATATGGTTGGGGCGCATGACTTTTTACAAATAGCTGAATTAGGACGTGAAAGAATGCTTTTTTATGGCAATCAACAGATTGCATTTGGAAAAAATGTAGAAGAATGGCAGGCTATTATTGATGTTTGTAATGAAATGCCAGATATTGAAAATAAGGACGATTTTATCAAAATAAATAGCCAAGCTTATCAAGCAATGGGATTGATGTCTGATAGTATTAACACCGAAATATCTTCTCTGCCAATATCCGAACAACTTGGTTTGGCTTTTACTTCGCCTTATGATGCGAATGCTCAGGTTTCGCATCAAATTAACATCCGTGAAAGTGAGTTTTTGGATAGGATTATTGCTGAACCTCTACAAGCTAGACTTCCGAATATCAAACTTCCAGTTCTAGTTGTTGGAGGAAATTATGATTTTGTAGTGCCAGAAGGCGCACTGCAAGAGCAATTTGATTTGTATGGGAGTGAGGATAAGTCGCTTGTCATTTTACCAAGAAGTAGTCACCAAGTATTGGCTGAAGAAGTGACGGAGACGGTGCGGAATATCTCGGACTTTGTGGATGCGCACTAAACGCCGTAGCACAGGCTTGCAGCCTGTGCGTTCAACGGGTTTGTAACCCGTTATTCGGGTTGAAAACCCGAATGACTAACAGGCTGCAAGCCTGTGCTACAGTTGTTCCAATAACCAGCCTTTTTCCGTCAATATTTCTTCACTCTCTACATTTTCCTTAAAAGCCTGCACCGCAGACTTATCCACAAAATTCAAACTCAAAAGTCGATTTGTATAACGTATCAGATTCCGATAATTCGTCCTATGATAACCCAAACCATCCTTTCGTCTCAGATAAGAACTAAAAGCATCTAAATGACTTTGCAAAAGGTCAAACTCATCTAACTCATAGTAGATTTTGAGCAACAAAGTACGTGCACCCAAATTGAGCAAAACGTCATGATAATTCGCCCGTTGGAGTAGGGGAATAGCGGCATTAAAATCTTTAGTATGATAAGCAATTTTCGCGCGATTAAAACTAAACATCCGTTCTCTATAGCGACGTTCTAAACGCGGAGTCCATTCGTCAATGAATTTTTCTGCCCAATCAGACATGTTTATCTGTAAGGCTACAGAGACGATATTAGTATAAGTAAAACGAGACAAAACGCCGTTTTGTAGCAAGTATTCCTTTGTCAATCCTTCCTGATAGAAATCCATAATGTCTTTGAAATATTGACGATGTCCATCATTGACACGTCGGATGCCATAGTTGATAGCTAAGAGATAAAGACCTTGTACTTCTTCATTTTTGAATAGATGACCATTAATTAATAATTCATTTTTGAATGCTTGAAAGTTATCCTCACTCTCCGAATTTTGCAACATTCGATAACAATAGTAGTAAATAGCAATCGCAGGAATTTTCAATAGCTCTTTCTCTTCTAAATAATCAAAAGCCTGCTCCAAAAAGCCTGCATCAAATCCCCACTTATATACGCGGTCATGTGCTAAAAGTAAGCAACTCTCGCGCAATTTTATTCCTAAAAAAGCAATGTCTAAATCTTCAATAACTTGTTGGAAATTAGTGTTTTTATCAGGCTTTACTTCTGATGCAATGCGATACTTCTCTTGCTGAAGTTGAAAACTGTGATAATGAAAACCAGAATCTCTAAAAGGCGATTTATCGTGAAGTTTGAAAGCTTCTTTTAGCAATATACCTTGCGTTTTTGACCCTCCATTGCTTCGAAACCAAGCGGTGGTTTCTAATTTAATTTTGGCCTTATCTTCTAACAAATTCTCTGTCGCAATAAACTGCTCAAATAGCTTCTGTAAATAAGACATCAACAATCGCAGTTGACTGCTTTCATACTTCTGCTCAGGAAATAAAACTTGCCACAAGTCCTCTTTAGTCAAGTCTTTCTCTTTTTCGATAGCCTGCTTTATCGCCACGTATAATAAGCATAAATCTTCCCGCTGATTGAAGTAAGGAGATTTCAAAAACTTGTAAAAGTTACTTTTTTTACGCGGCGGAAGACTTTTTATGCTTAACCAGAGACGAGTTTGTAACATTTTTTTAAATTTTTACTCAATAAATAGTATTCAAAAGTATTTAAAATAAATGATTAAAACATAAACTATTTATTTTTTAGCTCTACAAATGAATTTTTTTGTACTTGTCCACTGCTGTTTTTGCCTGCATCTTTGTAGTATCGAAAGAGAAATACCTTAAATTTTGTAATTTTGATGAGTAAAACTGATTTAATAAATTAGGTCATAATGCGACGTAGTTATTTCTTCTAAAGAATTCAAAAAATCGTTGCATGGTCTGCATCACGGAACTATTTTTTGTGTTTTTTAGAGGGAATAAGAACAAGTATTATGGTCTAAGTTATTGAATTTGTTTTACTGAAAGTGCGCAGACAAAATTTAAGGGGTTTTTTGAAGTTTTAAATCTCATGAACACATAATCGAATACCGATTACTAAAGAAATATGTTATGAAAATTATCCCTACTTTTAAAATACTATTCAGTTTCTTAATGCTTTTTTGCTGGAGTAATTGGATGCAAGCACAGGACTGCTCGCCAGACAATGAAGCTCCAATAGCACTCTGTGTGGATTTTTTACAGCTTCAATCTTCAGAAACCGAAGCTATCATTCTCACGCCAGAACTATTAAGCGGTGGTACGACAGACAACTGCACTGCATTTGAGGATTTACAGTTTCTTGTCCGTTTTTATACGGAAGATACTTCGCTACCAGATACGGAAAGTGTTTCCATTGATGCAGGCGTGACGGGTGTTTTCCAAGTTGAACTTTGGGTAATTGATGAAGCTTCCAATACATCTTACTGCTGGATGACAGTTCAGGTTATAGATAGTTCAGAAGCATGCGAAAATGACGAAACTGTTCCCGTTGCAGTTTGTGACGGTGATATTACTATCACTACTACGCCTACAACAGTTGAGATTTCTGTAGAAGACATAGACGATGGTTCTTATGATAATTGCACATCTGCCTCAGATTTGAGTTTGACTTTGACGACTAATCCTGATTTAACTATACCACCTACAGAGACTACAATTACGATAGAGGCAAATGGCATAACTCCTGTTTTTTTGTGGGTTACAGACGAAGCAGGTTTATCTAACCTCTGCATTACCAATGTAATCTTTGGGGTAGAATCAGAATGTTCGCCTGATATTATTGCGCCTGTAGCTGTATGTAATGAGGTGGTTAATGTTTCCACAATTCCAGGTTTAGATTTTGAATTAAATGCTGGTATGCTGACTAGTTTCGGTACAGATAATTGTACTCCTTTTATTGATTTGCAATATTTTTTAAGTACAGAAGGCGATTTGTCGTCGCCACCAAGTACTGAAGTATTAACAGTTCCATTTGATAGCGAAGACTTAATAATTTTCACTTATGTAGTAGACGAATCAGGTAATTTTAGTTCTTGTGCCACGACTGTTCAATTCGACATATTACAAGGAATTTCAGGGAAAGTCTTTGCAGATACTAATGGAGATTGTTCGCTAAATGCAGACGAAGAAGGTTTAGAAGGCTTTACTATTCGTTATACACTTGACCAAGGTTTGACTTATACAAATACATGGTTGCCAAGTAATGAATTAGGTAACTATACCTTGTCATTTAATTGGGATAATTCCCCCGGAGAGATAACCGTTGAGCTTTTAATGCCCAATGGATTAGGTAATTCTTGCGTGACTGCGCACACTTACGATTTGCCTTTTTCTGAAACGGTGTTTTTAGATTTTCCAGTTCAGTTGGCGACTGATTGCGACTATATGTACACAGATATTTCTGCACCATTTTTACGCCGTTGTTTTCCAACACCTTACAGCGTTTCTTATTGTAATTACTCTACACAAGATATTGATAATGTAGAACTTACAGTCACTTTAGACCCTGCTATGGTTGTTGAAGAAGTAAGTTTGCCATACACAGATTTAGGTGGAAATCAACTTCTTTTTGAATTAGAAACGGTAGCCGCGGGAGATTGTGGATTAATCAATATTACAGTCGTTTTGGATTGTGAAACAACCTTGGGAGCGACCAAATGCGTTCAAGCCTCTATCACTCCAAATGATTGTAATGAACCTGCCCCAAACTGGTCTGGCGCCAGCTTAGTCGTCAATGGAGAATGTGATGAAGATGCAGGAAAAGTGAATTTTACTATCACAAATGAAGGGACAGGAGCGATGTTGGAAGCATTAGAATTTATCGTCGTCGAAGATGTAGTGATGTACATGTATACGCCGATATTGCTGAATCCAGATGAAACAGAAGCTTTAGAATTTGATGCAAATGGCTCTACTTGGCGTGTCCAAATACCCCAAGAAGCGGGACACCCAAGTTTGTCATCGCCAACAGTATTTATCGAAGGTTGTGGTGGATATGGAAGTACAGGCATGGCAAATCAATTTGCCATGGATGATGTAGACCCTTTCATTTCAATTGATTGTCAAGAGGTCATTGCTGCCTTTGACCCGAATGACAAAAGGGCATTTCCTACGGGTTATTCTGAGCAGCATTTTATCGAACCCAATACTTCTATTGAGTACAATATTCGTTTTCAAAATACAGGAACAGATACTGCCTTCACGGTGCGTATTGAAGACCGTTTGAGTGTGCTGTTAGATGAGACATCAATAGAGGCGGGCGCATCGAGTCATCCATATCGTATGGAGGTGCAAGAAGACGGTTTGTTGATATTCCACTTTGAGAATATTATGTTGCCAGACAGCAATGTAAATGAAGTGGCATCACATGGGTTTGTACAATTTAGAGCACATCAAAAGCCTGATAATCAATTAGGTATGATAATTGAGAATACGGCGGAGATTTACTTTGATTTCAATGAAGAAATTATTACAA
>CALDUB010000490.1 GCA_937923465.1 uncultured Saprospiraceae bacterium | reverse complement strand
AGTAAAAAGATATATCCTTCCCAGCGCGTAATCTTAGACGTAATCGTAATTACGGTAAAAAGTATTGTAATCACAATCATAAATGGCAGACTAAAAGACATAATCGTATCAGGAATAACCAAAGTGCTAATCAAGGCAGGAATACCCATTACAGCGAATGTATTGAAAATGTTTGAACCCAATACATTACCAATTGCCATCGCTGCATTGCCTTTGCGTGCAGCAGTGACACTCACTACTATCTCAGGAAGAGAAGTACCAATAGCAACAAATGTAACCGCAATGATATCAGCCGAGATACCCGCGTATTCTGACAAAAACTGAATGGCACTGATGACCATAGTTGCACTCACCCAGACCAAGACTCCACCTACTAATAGCATTCCGTAGGTTTGTGGTCTAACTGAAGTATTTTCTTCTTTTTCTTCATCAGAATTGCCAGTAGCTTCGGTTGGACCGAAGGAATTTGCTAAGAAAATAACTAACCCAATTAATAAAAAAATGCCTTCCCACCACACCACTTTTTGGTCTTTAACCACGAAGTAAAGCAAGAAAGTGGAAGCAAAAAGTATCGGCATGTCTAGGTCAATTATCCGCGTATCCATTTTGATGGATTTGGATAAGACCGCAACGATTCCTAAGACCAGACAAATATTTGCCACATTTGAACCCACTACATTTCCAATCACAATCTCGGAGTCTCCTGCTAATACTGCCGCAACAGATGCCGCTAACTCAGGCAAAGAAGTACCAAACGCAACGATAGTCACTCCAATAATAAATGGAGAGATACCAAAGGATAAGCCGATTTCTTCTGCAGAATCAACAAACCAATCAGAAGATTTAACTAAAATCCCGATGCTGACAATAAAAAGTGCGATGTATCCTAATACTTCCAAGAGATGTTAATTTGAGACTTTAGATGTTAGATATTAGACGTTAGATTAAAAAACATAGAATCTACTCACAATATCTTTCAGCTAAAGTATAAGTTGTCGTGTTTGAAAAAGAGTTTTTATTAAAAAACTCTGAGTTGGGTGAATTTGGCGGCAAAAGTAATCATTTTCAGTAAGACCATACCTTTTTTTAGAAATAAGCACGAGATAAGTTCGATAAGTGCTTGTATTTTGACGTTGGAATGCGAGTTAATCAAAATGGTAAGTAATAATACAATAACAAAATAACTAATAACCAAAACTAATAAGCCCCTCTCAGAATTTAATAAAGTCCCGTCTTTTCCTACCTTTGCACGATGCAAATTAATGCACAACATATTGCACATATCGTCAATGGGACAGTTGAAGGGAATCCAGAGGTTCTTGTCAGCCGACCTTCTGCTATCGAACAAGGAGGAGAAGGAACAATTACTTTCTTAGCAAATCCTAAGTTTATTCCTTTTGCTTATAGCACTACAGCATCGATTATTTTGGTGAGTAATGACTTTGTTCCAACAGAAACCATAAAGGCAACATTGATACGTGTGGAGAATGTACGTGGAGCAATTGCTACCTTAATGACTAAGTTTGGAGAACAAAATCCAAGGATAAGTGGTGTATCTTCTTTAGCGTTTATTCATCCAAGTGCAAAAATCGGAGAAGATGTTGCCGTTGCAGCATTTGCAGTGATAGAAGAAGGGGTAGTTATTGGAGCAAAGACAATTATTCATGCACAAGTATTTGTAGGTCGAAATGCAAATATTGCTGAAAACGTTGTCTTAAACTCGGGGGTAAAAGTCTATCATGATTGTCAGATAGGTAAGAATGTCATCATTCATGCGAATACAGTAGTAGGAAGTGATGGTTTTGGTTTTGCACCGCAAGCTGATGGTACTTTTCAAAAGATACCACAAATTGGTAATGTTATTATAGAAGATGATGTAGAGATTGGAGCGAATACCGTTATCGATAGAGCAGCAATGGATTCGACAATAATTCGAAAAGGCGCAAAATTGGATAATTTAATTCAGATTGCCCATAATGTCGAAATTGGAGAAAATACAGTCATCGCTGCGCAAGCAGGAATAGCAGGGAGCACCAAGATTGGAAAGAATAACCAAATCGGAGGACAAGCAGGAGTTGTTGGACATATTTCGACAGCAGATGGCGTCCGTGTGCAAGCACAGAGTGGTATTAATAGACGCATAAAAGAAGAAGGAAAAGCAGTGTATGGTTCGCCTGCACTGGCATATAATGATTATTTGCGAGCGTACGCAATTTTTAAAAATCTACCCGCTTTAGAGAAAAAAGTACGGAATTTGGAAAAGCGATTAGAGGATTTGACATAAGGTTTTAATTTAAATTAGGATTTCCTTAACAATTCAAACGAGTCAAACAACTCTAATCCCTATAAGCTTTTCAAAATATTAACATTTGCAATCCGGCGTACTTTTTTCGCGAAAATAACCAACAATGGCAAAGCAACAAACAATAAAAAAGGCGTTCAGCGTTAAAGGAATTGGACTACATACTGGTGAGTCTACGACGATGACTTTCAATCCAGCAGTAGTTGGTCATGGTTTTAAATTTCAAAGAATCGACCTTGACAAGCAGCCAATTATCCCGGCAGACGTTTCTAAAGTGACTGAGACTAATCGAGGTACGACAATTCAAAGAGGAGAGGCGCAGGTAACTACTGTTGAGCACGCACTTTCTGCGCTCATTGGTTTAGGTGTAGACAATTGTTTGATAGAAATAGATGGTGGTGAAGCACCCATTTTGGACGGCAGCAATAAAATAATTGTAGAAAAACTAGCGAAAGTTGGGCTAGAAGAACAGGATGCCGAAAGAGAATATTTTGTTATAGAAGAGCCAATAAGCTACAAGAATGAAGAAACAGGCGCTGAATTTTTAGCATTACCTGCGGATGAATTTGAGCTCACTGTTTTGATTGATTATGACTCTCCTGTCTTAGGGAAGCAATATGCAGAACTAACAAATTGGAGTGATTATGCTAAAGAAATAGCACCTTGTCGTACTTTTGTTTTCTTGCGAGAGTTAGAGCAACTGGCAAAAAGAGGGTTAATAAAAGGAGGAGACTTAGATAATGCTGTTGTAATTGCAGACAAATCGATGTCGAAAAAGTCATTGACAGCCTTAGCTAAATTGTTAGATAAGCCTTCTGTGGCTGTAGACAAAGAAGGTATTTTAAATACGACATCTTTACGCTTTAAAAATGAACCTGCACGTCATAAATTATTAGACGTTATTGGTGATTTGACCTTAATCGGTCAGCGTATCAAAGGAAAAATAATCGCAAAAAAACCTGGTCACGCTTCTAATGTGGAGTTTGCTAAGATTTTGAAGACTAAATTAGTTGAGCAACGCAAATTAGGAGGGAAACCAAGATATGACGCGAATGTTGAACCCATTTATACCGCTAATCAAGTTTACGAATTACTGCCACACCGCTATCCTTTTCAGTTGGTTGATAAAATCATTGAACTAACAGATACAAAAGTAGTGGGAGTCAAGAACGTAAGCATGAATGAGCCTTTCTTCAAAGGACACTTTCCAGGCAATCCAGTCATGCCAGGTGTTTTGCAAACTGAAGCAATGGCTCAGACTGGAGGAATCTTAGCATTAACAAAGCAAGAAGACCCTTATGGTTGGGATACTTATTTTTTGAAATTGAACAATGTGAAATTCAAAAAAATGGTTGTGCCAGGAGATACGTTAATTATTAAATGTGAATTGTTGGGACCGATAAGAAGAGGTATAGTACAGATGAAGTCAACAGTTTATGTCGGTAATAGTATTGTCTCTGAAGCAGAATTGACTGCGCAAATAGTCAAGCGAGAATAAATAATAGAACGATTACTACTACCAATAATACACAAGAGAACGTCCATGATAGACAACAAAAACATAGTTCTACCAGGAACACCACAAAGTATGAAGTACCACCCTTTAACAAATATTCATCCGAATGCAAAAATCGGTAAGAACACTGTTGTGCAAGCTTTTGCCACAATAGAAGCTGATGTCGTGATAGGAGAAAATTGTTGGATTGGTGCGAATGCAGTTATTATGGACGGCACTCGCATGGGAGATAATTGTAAAATTTTTCCTGGAGCTATTGTTGGGGCGATTCCGCAAGACTTGAAGTTTAATAACGAGTATTCAACTTTACAGATTGGTAATAATGTTACCATTCGAGAGTACTGTACACTTAATCGTGGTACAGACGCTTCAGGTACGACTATCATTGAAGACGATTGTCTTTTAATGGCTTATGTGCATATTGCTCATGACTGTATTGTCCGTCGTCGTTGTGTTTTAGCAAATAATGTAACACTTGCTGGACATATAGAGGTTGGCGAATATGCGGTATTAGGAGGCATGGTCGCTGTTCATCAGTTTGTTCGTATAGGCAAGCATACAATGATTGGTGGTGGTTCTTTAGTTAGAAAAGATGTACCTCCTTATGTGAAAGCTGCCCGTGAGCCCTTGTCTTATGCAGGTTTAAATTCTATCGGCTTGCGTCGTAGAGGTTTTTCAAAAGAAACAATTCACCACTTACAAGATATTTACCGAATTCTTTTTGTGAAAGGATATAATACACGTCGTGCGATTGAAATTATCGAAACGACTGTAGATGCCACCGATGAGAGAGAAGAGATATTAGCATTTTTGCAAGAAGCTGACCGCGGATTGATGCGGGGATTTAAGGCGAATGGGAAGTAGATTTGGTTATTCGTTATTTTGTTATCGGTTATTTTCATCCCTTAACATGATAAACTAAAAATCCCGCATTGAACAATATGTTCGATGCGGGATTTCTTATTTGTAGTCGATAGACAACTGACTAAGCTGCCGAAGCTATCTTATGAGCAGACTCATACATTTTTTGCAACTTACGGCGTGCAAAGAAAATACGGCTTTTGATAGTACCTAAAGGTGCATCTAATTGCTCAGCGATTTCATCGTACTTGTAGCCACGGTATGCCATCCAAAACGGACGTTTGAAGTCTTCAGGTAGTGTCTCTACCATATCCAATAATTCCTTGTAACCAGAGTTAGTAGGACCTTCATTTTCAATACTCCCTTCTCCACTATTGATGTAGTAATTATTAGGTGTTTGGTCTAATAATACTCCACGACGCATACGCTTGCGGTAGTTATTGATGAAAATATTACGCATAATAGTCACCGCCCAAGCTTTGAAGTTTGTGCCTTCACGAAATTTATCAGCATTACTCATAATACGTAGAGTCGTGTCTTGATAAAGGTCATCTGCGTCAACGCGGTTGCCTGTTAAGCTCATGGCGAATGCGCGTAATGAGCTATTTATTTTTGTTATCTTTTCGTGAATTTGCTTGCTGTTCAACATAGTCGGTATATTTAACTGTGTTATAATTTTGATAGTTTTTTGAAAATGTAAATTTTATTATCAATTTAGATTTCCTTCGACTTTCAAAAACAAACACTTTATATTATCTTTTTTTTATTACAAAAACGTATCAATTAACTGTTTAATTATCTCGTTTGTAATTTATATTTACAAAAGTAGAGCATTTTTTTCAATATGGCAAATATTAATTACATTTTTTCATTAAATTGATAAAGTATTAAGCCTTTATTAACATTTTTTATTATTTGATAGTACATAATGTTGAATAATGCGACATTGGAGTCATGGTATTTGGGTATTGTATGTGGGTTAAAGTCGCTTATTTACTACATTTAAACGCAATATTGTCTATAATATTTCCAAATAGTAAAAAAAAAGTGTGAAATCGTGCATGTAAATTTCATTTTACGTATCTTTATGGAAAGGAAATCGTAAAAGTGTCGTGTTTCGTATATTTTAGGTGGTATTTTTATCTAAAAAAGAGGACAATGTTCCTTTTAAAAGAAAAATAGTGTAAATGTGCGAACCATAACGAATTCTACGTTGTTTGTTTCCCGTTTCCAATCACTTAGAGAATTACTTTTTGAATATTAGATTTTTACAAATAATTATGTCCAATTATTTAAGTACTCTTTTTTCAGGGCATTAGTTTTTTCATATCGGTGATTTAAAATAACTAATAACAAACTCAGACTAACACAGAAATATAACACAATCCAAAAGTATGAACGTTGCGCAGGAAGATATGAGTCCGATTTACTTAGCAGAAAACATCCGCTTATTGCGAAAGCAAAAAAGTTGGAGCCAAGAGGAGTTAGCTACTAAGGTCGGTTTGAACCGTGGAAATATTGCATCTTATGAGAAGGGAATGGCAGAACCAAAAATTTGTAATCTATTAAAGATATCTAAGCTTTTTGGTGTTTCTATTATAGACCTTACTAAGCGCGATTTGCGGGAGCATGCTCAAAAAGACGGTAAGACTGCTTTTGTTGTAAATAATAGTTTGATGCGTGAAGCTTTTACAAAGCTAGACGGATTGTCTGGTCAGGTGGACGAACTACAAGTAGTTGTAGACTCTATATATACATGTCATTGTCACAAAATTAATAGATTGGACGAACTGCCAAAGGATGTGCAAATGTTGGTAGGAAACTTTGAACATTTACATGAAGTAGCTCAGCAGATATTACAGCAGCATAGAGAATTGTTGGGAGCGATGAAAGGAGAGCAGTCTTAAATAACTATGAACCATGAACGATTTAACTAAGTGGTGCGTGGTATTTATTTCGGTAAAATTTAGGAACAAGATTTTTTTGATAGTTTTCTTTTAAAAATCGTTGCATAGCCTACGTTACGGAACTATTTTTTAAGAGGAAAATAGCGGAAAAAGATGTTGATAAATTACCGAAATAAATAGTTCGCACCACTTATGAACCTCGTCTCAGTACTATTTTACTGAGACGAGGTTCATAGTTTATAGTTAGACCGTTCATAGTTAATCTTTCTTCTTTTTCTTTTTGAAGTCCGTAATATCAATCTGCTCATCACAAAAATCAAAATCCTCCGTCACATTAGAGGCAATGATAACTGTTTTTCCTGCGGAGTAATTTTGGATTAAATCCCGATACCATTGTACACCTTGTTTGTCCAAGTTAGTCGTAGGCTCATCCAAAAATAGTAGGGGAGCATCGGAGCAAATAGCTAAAGCAAGCTTTAATCGTTGCTTCATACCTGAAGAGAAATTGCGAATTTCTTTATTTTCCGCATTCTTTAAATTCAATAATTCTAAAATAATCTCTTGCGTTATTCCTTGTGAGAATGGTTTGAATTTTTGATGAAAATCAATCATTTCCGTAAGGGTAAACTCTTCGAGTAACTCAATGTAGGGCGCTGAGTAACTTAGATTTTTGTAAACCTCGTCTAACTTAATTTCTTGATTGTCTTTTTGAAAAGAGATTTTACCTTTTGTTGGGGTAAGATGAGAAGCAAGGACTTTTAAAAAAGTAGATTTACCAGAACCATTTGGACCAGTAATCGCATAACTT
>CALDUB010000489.1 GCA_937923465.1 uncultured Saprospiraceae bacterium | reverse complement strand
GCAACACTTACAAAGTTACAAACTTCAATGTCAACACAGCTATTTGGACACATTGTCAATGGCTCAACGTAGTCTCTGAGACCCAAGAATTTAATATTGCTAAAATAGGCTTCTGTTCTATCGCAAACACAAGCTGTATTATAAATCACTTCAAAAAGTACTGGACAAGATTGATGAGCAGCAATATCTATATTACCACTAACTTGTACTGTCTCTTCGTTGTCTACTGAGAAAGTCCCTACGTCGCTACCTAAGAGCACATCTATATTTGAATTTAGAGATTGGTCACCATCTAAATCTTGGTAGAAGTTTACAGTATAAGCTTGATTAACTGCGTCGGGACCGTCGTGATTAATCTTGTATTCGTAATACAAAGAAACATTGGCAGGGTCAGCTGCACAATCTGTGTAAACAACCAAGTCTTCAGCCGCGAAAGGCGGTGTTAATTCTATTGTTACTGCGGAGTTTAAGCTGTTTTGTACAAAAACACCACACTCAGTAGGCATTCCTGTTGAACAAGTTACCATATCTACAAAAGATTTGATGTCGGTACCTACTCTGATATTTCCACATTCTGCATTGTCATCCATAGCCGCTGCAAATTCAACGGTGAATGAGCCATATGGACCGATAGCTGGAGCATTGAAACAAACCTCGTTTTTCGTGCCAATAGCGGTTTGTGTAACGGTATTAGGGACAAAACCTGCAGGTGAAGCAAAGGCAATAGAACCTGGTGTATATGTCAATTCTTCTGGTATTGTCAAACAAACAAGAACAGAATCAGAGGTAGATTGGTCTCCTGTATTGATAGCTGTAATCTTGAAAGTATTGTCAACACCCATACAGTTTATTTGGTTAGGTTCGGCAAACAAGAGTAATTGTGCATAATCTTCAGGATCCGCTTCATCAATAATAACGCCTGGGCTTTCGATACTACCAGAAGAAATTACCTCTGCACCACAAGGGTCTGTTGCCGTTGTCTCTGTTAGTAATTTTGAACCAGATAAAAACTCATCACAATCCGTTGATGCTCTGAATCTAAAGGCAACTTTATTCAAATCTGCAGTTAAATTTGCTGTAGAGACACCTTCTAAACCGTCCGCATTGATAGCGGCACTCCAAAGAGCATCATCCGAATAAGAATAGTTATTACCCAATACGATATCCGGGTCAGTACCAATAGGTTGCCAATCCAAAGGGGCTACTTCACCACCTGGGTAAGAAACCTCCCAAGAACCAGAAATTGGCTGAATACCAGGCGGTAAGTCAAAAGAAGGAATGATATCCAATAAGACTAATTCTTTAACATTTTTGATACGTACATTGAAGAATATATCCGCACAAAGTGGAGAAGAAGTAGGCATGTCAAACCATTCCGCTTGTAAATCAACTTCACCAGAGATATACGCATAACAAACCTCTGAACCAGCACAACCACCAGAACCACCTAAGGCAGCTTTTACATCTTCGGGCGCACAACCTGAGAAGGTAGCGACACAAACTTTAGGACTCGGGTCATTAGGGTCAGGACAATACAGAAGTGTTGTTCCGACAAAAATGGAGTTTTCTTCATCTGCGGCATAGGTGCTAGAGGGTAAAGTAATGTTATAGATTTTATACTCTCCGTCATCTGAAATTAAGGTACTTGCTAGTGGCATCGTACCTGCAGCGTCAGTATATGCATTTATGAACTTTACGGCAGAAGGAACGGTTACCGAAGCACCGACACCTGTAGCACTCATGGCTAAATCAGTGTTGTGAATAGTAATCTCTTGAATTTCTTCGCTGATTGCAGGCGAACCTGAAGCTAATAAATTAGCGCCTAAGTTCGTAATGCTTACAGGGGCTTGAGGATTACGATTATCTATTAATAAGAATACTTCGCTTAGTCTATCTGTTTTGTTAGATAAAGAGTCAAATTCTAGTGCTTCAAACCAATTAATACTAGCGTTAAGGCTTAATTCATCACATATAGAGTTGCCTTCTTGCGCTGCAGTTGCTATATTACAAGAATATTGGACACCTGAGCTGTTTCCTTCTCTTTCTTTGATGGTATTCACATAATTCCAATCGTAGAATAGGTCATATTCTGAAATGCCCGTAATGTCTTGAGGACAAATCATACATAAGTCATAACTTAATTTTATTGTATCACAATTGTCAAATCCAATACCGAGAGCAGGAATGCCCTGGTCGGTCAAATTGAAGAAAATGTTCCCTATTGTTTGCTCAGAATTAACAGCACAAATATTTTCATCATAACCTGCTACAGGTGCACAGAATACATTTTGTGAAGAATCGACAGACACATCATAAGTTGTACCCAATTTATCGACTTGTGCATTAGCACAGTACGCTAATGGCGCGCGAATTAGACCATTGACTCTGGTAATATCCATAAAAGGACGATACTCTTGTGTAAACCAAGGGTCACCTACTTCCCCAGGGAAATCATTAACTGTGAAAGTATGTTCTACATTACCACCACAATCATCTAAAGTCATGCGTGTAACAGCATCAATCTCTCCAGCAATATCGAAGAATAGCGGGCTATATTCTCTACAGCTACTGCCAATATTGGTCGAGCAATATGCAGCCTCACCACCTATTGGGTCATGACCATATACTATAAAACTAGAGCGGACTTTTGCTTCATTTTCTAAAGGTGTTTCGTCTCCTATAGCTTTCCGTGCTGCTCGATAAGGATTAATAATAAGCGGTGAAGACCATTGAATATGAATAGTATCACCGACTTCAATGTTTAAATTATTCACAAACTCGTCGAAACAGTTCCCTTGCCCATCAACGGCAGCAGTTTCTCCTCCTAAATGAGCATTGTTTCCTTCACATTCTACAATATTATCATAATTCCATATTCTGAAATATATGTCACTATTGTCAAGATAATCTACCGAAGAATTTTGTGATTTTAGCTGTCCGACAGTATTAGGCCAAGGAGTAGAACTGAAACCATTCCATATAGTTCCGTAACTATAAGTGGGGTCATTGACACAATTAATCATCGTACTAAAGTCAACATCTAAACGGTTTGTACCGCCTACTTTTGAGAATTGAAATTTATCCAATGTCATATTATGCGCATCAATACTTAAATCTAAGTTATCATTTGTCGCACCTCCTTCTGTTTGGTCAACTAAAAGCCAGCTAAAATCCCAACGGCTAACATTATTTAAGGCTGTTTCGTCTTTTACTACATAATACTCATAATGAGTAAGCGTATCTCCTGGCATAAAACGAGTAATATCAACTGCTCCACCTGCGGCAGCTAAACTTTCTCTGGTGTGTCTAGTAGTTGCTGTTTTATCAGTATAACCAAAGTTTGAACGCTCCGAACTGTGAACGCCTTGTTCGACAATACAATCACAATCTTTACAATCAGGGTCTGCTTTGAAGGTGGCAGTGCGACAAGCTTTTAAAATTTCACAACCTCCAACGCAATCAGAACAGGTAGAAACCACTTGCTGCGTACCTGAAAAATAACCAACAGGTCCACATATACAACTATCTAAGGTCATGGCGTATCGGTAACAGACACTCGTTGCATCCGAACCTGCATTTAAAGTAAGTGTTGCACTTACATCATCTGCTTTACTTAAGCTAACATCCATATCTAAGATTGGGACATAGGCTCCTCCGTCAACTGACCAACTAGCCGAACCAGGCGTAAATTGCAAATCTTGCATGAATCTAGGCGCCCCCGAAAAGTCTACCTTAAAATAATTAGTTGCACCACTTGGACAATCGTCAATATTTATTTTGCCAAAAGTATAGCAAAATTCGACGGGAATAGAGCTTTCACCCGCAGGTATAGTATCGGTATTGTCACTATAAGTCCCAAAATCATAACCAAAAATACCTGTTGTTCCAAATTCAGCTTCTGTTGGATTAGTAACAGAGGTAGGACCATATAATAAATCAAAAGCATCGGGTACAGGGAAATCTTTAAAGCTATTCCCACAATTATACTTAGCATCTACATAATATTGAACATCTTGACAATCAATAACCGCACACTCCTCAGGATTCAGACCACAAGATATTTCTATTAAAACCTCTGCAGAGATAGTGCTTCCACCAGGTAAATCATCGAAAAAACCATCATTGTCAGAGTCTATTAGACCGAGAGTTGCATCTGTATTTGCTCTGAAATCAATATTAATATCATCTCCAACCCAACTATAAAATGAGGAAGGAATAGAGACACTACCGACAGTGACACTTGTCACATCAAGATTTGGTTTATCACAAGTTTGAAATCCAAACTGAAGGTCGGTATAGGCATTTTGGTCTGTGTCTGTATTAGGATTGTTTAAAGTTATACTAACACTCCCGGGCGTGTCACAGATGACAATACCCGCAGCATCTAAAGTTGCCGTTGCCGTTGGTAACAAAGCGCCAGTCGGTCTGATGCGAATAAAAGAATTTTGTCCTGAGTCATCACATATTTCGTCATCACAACCAAATTTAGCATTATATCTGAAGGGTAAATCAGCAGAACTTGGACAAACATCTGTTTGATAACAAACTTCTATTTCTACAACTTCGTTGGTATTCATTTGATTATCAGCAGGATTGCTAAATAAATTGGCTAGAAAATAGGTGTCGCCTATAACGAATGAAGTCGTCATTGCACCTGCATCATAAAAAGTATCCCCCAAAGGGTATGCAGTTCCATTAATATTGATATTTGTCAATATTAAGTCGCTGCTAAGGTCTAAATTCAATATCTCGAAAGTAAAGCTATCCACATAAGCACTCAAACCGTCCTGTGAGATTTGGATAGTCTGACAATAAGGAGCAGCTAAAGAGCCAAGAGTCGCCTCCGCAGGAGATAGTGGACTGAGCATATTTAAGACAGGCATATTAACTGCCGAGTTAAATTCTGTTTCAGGTGTAAAAGTACCATTGCACTTGTGTATTGCACCTAAAGTATCAGTGTAAATGTATTTAAAGTTATAGTCGAAGAATAGCATTTCACTCTTGTCAACTTGACAATTAGCACGGATTCCAATATTAACAATGACTAAACTATCTCCCGTGATACCATCTACTAAAAATACGGGTCTAGAAGGGGAGGGGTCTGCTACACTAATGGAAGTACCACCTAATTGAGCATATTCAAAACCACCGTATTCTATTCCGTCGGGTAGGTCTATCTCAAATTCAAAACCATTGATTTGACCCTGGTCTCCTGTGAAGATTATCATAGATAAAGTATCGGCAGCACCACAAGCAGTGATATCGTCTATCTGGGGATAACCAGCAACATTTCTTAAATCGATAAACTCAACATCAGGACAATCTTCTGGAGCCATTAATGAACTAAAGGATAGTTTGCCTTCTCGTTTTTCTTCAATAAATTGTTGAAACTCTTCTGTAGAGGTGGGGAATTGTCCTTCTTTATTAGAAAGCTCAGTTTGCAGATTCGAGAGCATTCCCTCTTGCTGTAACTTTTCATGCGTTTGTAGAATTACTTCTTTTTTTATGCTTTCGAAAGTTTTTAGAGAAAAACTTGTACTCATTGCGGACAATGATAATGTACACAAAAGAAGTATTGTAATAACAGAATATTGTCTTGCTATTAGATGAAAATTTAATTTTAACATTTGCCTTTATTTTGAAAGAATAAAAATGGTAATAGCCTAGTATCTTTTTTGTCTTGAAAAGAAGAATGTCTATATGTTTAAATGCCGAAAAAGAATAGGAAGTGTGCTATTACTTAATCTAGAAGTCAGAGATTTTTTGAGAGAGAAATCTTGTTCTTACTTAGTTCAAATATTATTCCATAATAAAATATTTGCCACCTCTATCGTGTCATTAATCCTCTGTTATTGTAGCATTATGTATTAAGTAAGTATTTTGTAACTACTCAGGTTGGTATCGGTCACTTTACCTAGATAAAGGGCTGTAAAATCAAGACTTAGTAAAACTTATTGAATCTATTTTTTTCGCGTTACTAAGATGAGGGAGGAGACTTGTTAGTATCTAAAAAAAATACTGGCTTCGCCAGCTTAGTATCTAATGCATCATTTTTTGCGTAAAATTGGCAAGAAATGAATTTAGTCTTCCGATAGGAATGCGGGACAAGCTATATTTAGAAATTTCTAAACTTATGCTTTTATGGGAACTCGCTGCTCTTTGGCGCGAGGGTCTCAAAAAACTGTTTGACCGGAGGGAGTTTTTTTGAGTAGGGTTTTTGGTTCTTTTGAGCCAATGTCAAAAGAACAAGTAAGAGCGGTAAGTATTCTATGCAAGCTCGAATTGAAAGCTACTGGCTTCGCCAGCTTAGGAATGAAGAAGAAATAATATGTATTAGACT
>CALDUB010000488.1 GCA_937923465.1 uncultured Saprospiraceae bacterium | reverse complement strand
TCTGTACCGCCACAAAGAATAGTTCCGCCTTCGACTTCTGCTAGCTGGAGATAAGACTGAACTTTTTCCATATGAGCTCTGGAAGATAGTGCTCCCAAATCGGTCACTGCCGAAAATGGGTCTCCAACTTTTAGAAATTGTGTTCTCTTGACAAACTCTTCTCGAAACTTCTCATAAATCGGACGCTCAATGTATATACGTGAACCACACAGACATATTTGTCCATTATTAGAAAACGAAGAACGGAGCGTATCCACCATCATCTGGTCAAAATCACAATCTGCAAAAATGATATTAGGATTTTTGCCACCCAACTCTAAAGAGAGTTTTTTAAACATTGGCGCAGCTGTCGCTGCTATTTTTTTGCCCGTACCTGTCCCACCTGTAAACGAAATAGCTTTAATCTTCGGATGTTCCACAATTGCCTGTCCAGCTTTGTGTCCGTAGCCATGTACAATATTAAGAACACCAGCAGGCATACCCGCTTCGATACAAGCCTTTGAAAGCAAGTAAGCAGTCATAGGCGTTATTTCGGAAGGCTTAGCTACCACGCAGTTACCTGTGGCAAGGGCGGGGGCTATTTTCCAAGAGAATAAATATAAAGGTAAATTCCAAGGAGAAATACAACCTACCACACCAATAGGTTGACGCAAAGTAAAATTAATAGATTGATGGGCAGTGTGATGCGACTCTGAACTAAAATGAAGGATAGAAGTCGCAAAAAAACGAAAATTTGCATGTGAACGCGGAATATCAATCGTACTTGACATTGAAAACGGCTTGCCGCTGTCAATACTTTCTGCGCGTGCGAAAGGTTCTGTGTATTGTTCTATTATATCTGCGAGACGATTGAGAATGCGGTACCGTTTTTCGGTACTCATATTTGACCAAACAGGAAATGCGCGTTCAGCTGCTTCGTAAGCTTTCTGCACATCACTACTGGTAGAGTCTGGAATTTTGGAATATACTTTTCCCGTTGCTGGATTGGTATTATCAAAATATTTACCGGAGTCTGCGGGCACTAGTTTACCGTCAATGTAATTTTTAAGATATTTGTCTGGAGAAAGCATGTTTGTGAGCCGTTTTTTTAAGAATGTGTAAAAAATACATTCTTGAGTTCGTTTTTAGGAAATTTTACTTGTGATGACACCGCTAAATTAGTAATATCTCTGTTATGAATTAGTACAGGAATATTTTAATTTTTTTAGCAAAAAAGTCAAAATAATTTAGATTTGCCTAAAAGCAGAAAATAAGAGAAATTGTTCGTTCTTGTTTGCTGTTGTACAGGAGAAGTATGTTGTTAAAATTAAATTACAAAATTATATAATACTTTTAGGATTGGCGATAAAAGCATGGATTTAATTTTTTTTAAATTTTATTGAAAAAGACTTGCATCGTAATAAAAATACTCCCATATTTGCACTCGCTTTGGAAGCATAGCGAAATTTTTAAAGAAAGGGCAATTAGCTCAGTTGGTTCAGAGCACCTCGTTTACACCGAGGGGGTCGGAGGTTCGAATCCTTCATTGCCCACCAAAAACGCCTCTCAGATTAGTTTCTGAGAGGCGTTTCTTTTTGTCCATAACTCAATTTGGAAAATTGAGTTATGGACAGCTTAAAAAGCTAAGTTCTAGGACTGTTTACAAAGTTGAATTAAGTAACTTTTCTGCTAGTTCGCTCATTTTTAAATTTACACCAACTATTTCTCCTTTCGCATTCAATAGGTAATTAGAAGGAACTTCTTTTACTCCAAATTCTTTAGCGACAACACCGTTAAAGAATTTTAAATTAGTAGCAACATCTAAAATATGGTGCTTCCAGTGTAGATTATCTCTTTCAATTGCTTTTTTCCAGGCAGCTTCCTTTTTATCAATTCCAACACTCACGATTTCAAAGTCTTTAAAGCCTTTAAATTCTTTACCATGATATTGGTCATAGATGTTCACTAAGTCAGGATTTTTAACGCGACAAGGACCACACCAGCTACCCCAAAAGTCCAACAAGACCATATTCCCTTGCAAGTCTGTTAAGGAAAATTCTTCTCCATTTTTTAATGTAGCGGTAAAGGCAGGAATTTGCTCTCCACTATCAAATTTTGGAGTCATGTACCACTGCTTACCAAAAGATATTAATGCGTAGAGGATAACGATAGTTAAAATTGATTTTAATGTTTTGTTCATTTTTATTAAGTTTTGAATGAAGAATATTTTTATAAATGAACTTCAAAGTTTTAAAAAGAGCATACCTTCACGTTCATATCAATACCACCACAAATATAGGTGAAAGTGCTGTTCTTAACCGTCCGCACTATACCGTTAAATAGAGAAAAAAATGGCAGTAATAGACCCGAAAAAAATAGCAACGCGCGACTTTCATCAATTTCTATTGGGAGCAGTCGCTCCGCGTCCGATTGCCTTTGTGAGTACCGTAGATGAAGATGGCAATCCAAATCTTGCTCCTTATAGTTTTTTCAATGCTTTTAGCTCTAATCCACCGATACTAGTTTTCTCGTCCAATCGTCGTGTTGTCGATAATACAACCAAGGATACATTAGCAAACGTTATAGCAACAAAAGAGGTTGTTATCAGTGTCGTAAATTACGATATCGTACGACAAATGACCGTGACGAGTGTACAGTTTGATAGTGATATCAGTGAATTTGAAAAGGCAGGACTCACGCCAATACCTGCGGAAGATGTAAAGCCATTTTTAGTAAAAGAAAGTCCAGTAAACATGGAATGCCGCGTCAAAGAAATTCAACCTTTGGGAGGGCATGGAGGTGCAGGACACTTGATTATCTGTGAAGTGGTAAAAATGCACATTAAGGATGAAGTCATTGATGAAAATGGACGCATTGACCCACACAAAATTGACCTGATGGGACGTATGGGACGCGCTTTTTATGTGCGTGCAAGTGGTGATGCTATTAAAACAATCGTACAACCTGTGACAGAATTAACTATTGGTTATAGTGCTTTGCCCGCAAGTATTAAAAATTCAAAAGTTCTTTCTGGAAATAATATTGGACAATTAGCAGGATTGAAAGAAATGCCAGATAAAGAGGAAGTTATGTCTTTGTGTGAAAATGATAAGGCAGTAAAAGAAATTTTGAAAAAAGATAGTGTTGTAGAGGAATTACACAAATTATCAAAGGCAATACTAGAAGATGATAGTCAGCGGAAATATGGAGCGCAAATCGCTTGGCTAGGAGAGTATGTTTAGAGATGTACGAGGTATGATTTACGAAGTACGACCGCTCTTACTTGTACGTGATGGGTATTTTTCTTGAAATGAAAATCCGCTTCCTTTGATTAAAAAGAAGCGGATTTTTAAATTCGTAATTCGTAATTAAGCCTCTTCCACTTTCTGTTTATGAACAGCAGTCTCCAAGATATGCTCATAATACGCCTCGTACTGAGGTAAGATTACATCAATATCAAAGCGCTTGGCTTGAGCTAAAGCATTTTCTTTAAAGCGCTCTAAGGTCTCCGCATCTTTGAGGATTTTTAGAGCATTATTTCCCATGTCTTCCACATCTCCTACATTACTCAAGAAGCCAGTCTCTCCATGGATGTTTATTTCGGGTAAACCACCCACATTTGTTGAAATTACGGGCACTTTACAAGCCATAGCCTCTAGGGCTGCTAATCCAAAACTTTCGTTTTCTGAAGGTAAAATAAAGAGGTCAGAGATATTTAAAATTTCCTCTACCGCATCTTGTTTTCCTAAGAAACGAACCTCATGGCACAAACCGATTTTACGACAAGTCTCTTCCACATTTCTACGTTCTGGTCCGTCACCAATCAATAATAACTTACAAGGTTTTTCTTTATAAATTTTATGGAAAATTTTAACTACATCATCTACTCTTTTTACCTTTCTAAAGTTAGAAACATGCGCTAAAATTGGCTCTCCGTCAGGTGCGAGGGCTTTTTTAAAGTGATTTTTATCGGTAGGCTTAAAGCGCTCAAAGTCGATGAAATTATAAATGACTTTGATATCATCTTTAATGTCGAAGTATTCATTGGTTTGGTTCTTTAGATTTTGAGAAACAGCCGTCACGCCGTCAGATTTGTTGATACCAAACTCGACGACCGGCGCAAATTCTTTGTTGTTTCCAACCAACGTAATATCAGTACCGTGCAGTGTCGTCACGACAGGTACATACCGTCCTTTGCTTAGCAATATTTTTTTTGCCATATAAGCGACCGTCGCATGAGGGATAGCATAATGAACATGGAGTATATCCAAATTTTCATAGCTGACTACATCTACTAACTTACTAGCCAAGGCTGTATCGTACGGCGGATATTCGAATAGGGGATAGTCGGCATTTCCAACCTCGTGAAAGAAAATATTTTCTTGGAAAGCAGAACGTAAACGTACTGGTGCACGATAAGTAATGAAATGAACCTGATGACCTTTTTTGGCTAATCCTTTTCCTAATTCTGTAGCGACAACGCCACTACCGCCATAAGTCGGATAACAAACTATACCTATTTTCATATTTCGAAAGTATCACGGTCGTTCCACGCCGTGTTTAGTATCACGGTCGTTCCACGCCGTGAAGTATAAATTAATATCAAAATGCGGATTTAGAACTTCCGCATTTTTTTTACGGAATTAAAACCACTGTGTTGCTTTTCACGGGGTGGAACCACCGTGATACTGTATTACAAAACTATTATAAAGCCGCATAGTTCAAAAAGATAAAAATCATTTCTATGATAATTTCTCTCAAACTATTATCAAGTGCGGTATATTTCGTAATTTTGAGCTCAATTTAGATACCCGATAGCCAGATTTAATAAGATATATAGCTGTTTAGATTTTTGTTAATCATTGAAAAAAGAATGATTTATATATTTTGCGGCGTGAAGAACGTTCTTAGATGAGTAAAAATGAGGAAAGTAATTATCTTAAAAAAAAGAAATTATTTCTCGTCATTACTAAATACACACAAATGACTTTACCAAATACTTTAGCTGTCAAATCTTGGTGCGATGACATTACAGAAGCTATCGGAAATACACCTCTCATTAGACTAAATCGGATTGTCGCCGATTTGCCTTGTACCGTTTTTGCTAAACTAGAAAGCTTAAACCCCGGCTTATCAGCTAAAGACCGTATTGCTTTGTCAATGATAGAAACAGCAGAAAAAGATGGACGCTTGACCGAAGGAGGTACTGTCATCGAGAGTACATCGGGTAATACAGGTTTTAGTGTTGCGATGATTTGTGCTGTAAAAGGCTATTCTTGTGTATTATTTACAACAGCAAAAATTTCTGATGAAAAGCTGATTGCTCTAAAATCATTGGGAGCAAAAGTAGTGGTTTGCCCTACAAATGTTAAGCCTAAGGACCCCAAGTCTTACTATTCTCGTGCGCAATCTTTGCACGAAAGTATCGAAAATTCAATTTACCTCAATCAGTATTTTAATCTTGATAATACGGCGGCGCACTACAAGTCAACAGGTCCCGAAATTTGGAGACAAACTCAGGGAAAGATTACACATTATATAGCAGCCTGTGGTACAGGAGGTACTTTGTGTGGAACCGGAAAGTATTTGAAAGAACAAAATGAATATTTAAAAATAATTGGAGTTGATGCTTATGGTTCTGTCTTGAAAAAATACCATGAGACAGGCGAATTTGATGAAAAAGAAATTTACCCTTATAAGTTAGAAGCCGTTGGAAAAAATATAATTCCTGCTAATGTGAATTTCGATATTGTTGATAAATTTATCAAAATCGAAGATAAAATAGCGGCACACCGCGCACGCGAGTTAGCAAAATCAGAAGGTATTTTGGTGGGCTATTCTGCGGGAGCAGCGATAGAAGGAGTGTTGCGACTGAAAGAAGAATTGACCAAAGATGATGTTGTCGTCGTTTTATTTAGTGACCATGGAAGCAAATACTTTGGTAAAGTATTCAGTGATGATTGGATGAAAGAGCAAAAATTTATGTAAAAGACCTCTTTATATCTGAAAAACGCCCCGAAAGTAATCTCTTTCGGGGCGTTTTTTTACGTATTACCTCAATATGACCTTTATATTCAATCTATTATGTTATTTTTGCGGTAGAATATATAGTAGTTGAAAGTTAAAAGTTGTTAGTTGGTAGTTTTAAGCTCCCAACTAACAACTTCTAACTTTCAACTGTTTTCAAACCAAGACACTCAACGTGGCAGTAATTTTTTTTTTAAGTTATTGCCAAAAGAAAGATTCTACAGATGGATATTTTCGATAAAATGCACAAATCGCTCGGACCAATCGGAATGTGGAAAGACCAAGCGGAAGGTTACTATGTTTTTCCTAAGTTGGAAGGCGAATTAGAAAACCGTATGACTTTTAAAGGCAAAGAAATTGTCTGCTGGTCAATCAATAACTACTTAGGCATGGCAAACCACCCAATGGTGCGCCAGGTTGATATGGAAGCATCTCGTGATTGGGGTTTAGCGTATCCAATGGGCGCGCGTATGATGTCTGGTAACACGAGTCAGCACGAAATTTTGGAAGAGCAATTAGCTGAATTCGTTCAGAAACCAAAAGCGATGTTGGTAAACTTTGGTTACCAAGGTATGGCATCTGCTGTATTTGCATTAGTTGACCGTAATGACGTTATCGTTTATGATAGCGAAAGCCATGCTTGTATCATCGACGGTGTATGGATGCACCCTGGTAAGCGTTTTGTTTTTGGACACAACGATATGGAGAGCTTAGAAAAGAACTTGATACGTGCGACTAAAGTTGCAGAGAAAACAGGTGGTGGAATCTTAGTTATTTCTGAAGGAGTATTCGGAATGCGTGGAGACCAAGGTAAGTTGCGCGAGATTGTTGCGATGAAGGAACAATACAAATTCCGTCTTTTAGTAGATGATGCACACGGTTTTGGTACATTAGGTGAAACTGGTGCAGGTGCAGGTGAAGAGCAAGGAGTACAAGCAGATATCGATGTTTACTTCTCTACTTTCGCAAAATCAATGGCATCTATCGGTGCATTCTTTGCTGGAGACGAGACCGTGATTGACTATTTACGTTATAACATGCGTTCACAAATGTTTGCAAAGTCGTTACCAATGCCTTATGTAGTTGGTAATATCAAGCGTTTGGAGATGTTGCGTACAATGCCTGAGTTTAAAGAGAACTTATGGAAAAACGTAAATGCATTACAATCACAATTGACTGAAGCTGGTTTTGAAATCGGAGACACGAACTCTTGTGTAACACCAGTTTACTTAAAAGGTGATGTACCTGAGGCAATGGGGCTAGTACACGATTTACGTGAAAATCACGGTATTTTCTGTTCTATCGTTGTGTATCCTGTTATTCCAAAAGGAATGATTATTTTACGTTTGATTCCAACAGCGTCTCATACGCAAGCGGATATCGATGAAACAATTACTGCATTTAAGGCAGTGAAGGAAAAGTTATACAGTGGCGGCTACAAGGTAGAAATGCCTGCGGAGTAATTATAACTTCGTTATTAAGAATTAAAAAGTGTTGTTCTCTAATTGAGGGCAGCACTTTTTTTATTTCAGGCTTTTTAGCATAAATTGAGAAAGTCTGTTTTTTTCAATTGACAATGAGTTTGTATGTGATGAAATAATATGTATTGTATCGTCGTTTCTTGTCCTTTCTGGCATAAAAGTTGGAAAATGGATTGATAGCAATATAATTATTTAAAAAAGGAGAGGAGAGGACTTTTTTTAAAAAATATCTAAGATATATTATATTGTTAAAAAATAAATGTTACTTTTGTGACGCACAATAGGCAAGGTTTGAAATTGTTTTGCTATAATTGCAGTACAATCCAAACAATTAGTAACTCCTATCATGTAACACTAAGATAATATACTCAAGAGCATAAGTAAAATTAACCTTTCCCGAGGTCTTTATTTATGGTGTATATTTCAAAAAATATTTAGTTTCCGTTTGATTTTATTTTGTTGGTTAGTTTTTGAATAAAAGTCTTTCCCACTATTTTAAACAGCATATGATTTTCCCGAATCGCTGATTAAAATTTAGGCTTACAAAAACATTTATCATAATTGATGCACTTCCCACCCGCATCAACAAAATATCCTTTTCCCTTTTTGAATATTTCGACTTTTTCCCACTGGCTATTTTGGTTCATTCCAAAATAACTAAATCTATTTTGTCACGATTTTCGATACTGATAACGATGAAACTATTTTTAACAGCAATTTTTGCTATCCTTTTTACTACAATTAACGCACAAGAACTAATCTACGTTAAAGCTGACGCAGCAGGCGACGGTACCAGCTGGCAGAGTGCTGCTGACTTGCAAACGGCATTAGACTTGGCAACTGAAGGTGCTCACATTTGGGTAGCTAAAGGGACACACTTACCGACAGAAGGTAATGACCGCAGCGCATCTTTCATTGTAGATAAAAACATTAAAATTTACGGAGGTTTTAACGGGAATGAAACTTCAATCTCTCAGCGTGACGCACGCATCAACAAAACGATTTTAAGTGGGGAAATCGCAAGTGACAAAGTAGAAGACAATTCTTATACCGTAGTAACAATCGAAGGCGCATCTGCTGATATGGTTTTAGACGGTTTTACGATTACAGCAGGTATGGCTGACGGTTCTACTCTTCCAGGCACAGCATCACGTTGTGGCGGTGCTATCTTCAATGACGGACAAAGCCAGTCTTCTAATCCAATTATCCGTAACTGCATTTTTCAAGACAACATCGCTCGTGAAGGTGGCGCAGTATATAACTTAGGATTGAATGGCGAAAGTAGCCCAACATTATCAAACTGTACTTTCAAAGGAAATCAAGCAGACCTTGACGGTGGTGCTATCTACAACAATGCAGCAAATGGCAACAGTAACCTAAAATTAGTTGACTGTACATTTAAAGATAACGTAGCTGGCTACGGTGCAGGCATTTACAGCAATACAAAAGGTGGTGACAGCAAATTAGATTTGAATGGCTGTATCTTCCAAGACAACATGGCTTACATGTGGGGTGGAGGCATCTTTGGAAACGAAAAATCAGGTTTTGAGGTAGCAATGGATGATTGTTCATTCGCAAATAACTACCCAACTGATATCAATAAAGAAATCACAGTAGGACACGTGGATACTTCAAAAAGCCGCGGTGCTAAATAAGAATAGATTATTTCTCAAAGTTTTTAATAGAACTGAATTAGTATACACACAACAACAACAACAACAACAACAACAACAAATTTTACGACCAACCAACTATAAGCTAAAGGTATCTCGATTTTCGAGATACCTTTTTTCTTTTACCAAACTAAAAGCGTAGCTTTTAGTTTGTCATTCCGAACGCAGAGAGGAATCTGAGAGAGCATAATTGCCACTCAAATTCCTTTCTACGTTTGGAATAACCTATCCCATACAGCGGGAACAATAGAAAATTCTTTGATAAAAAAAAGCCGCATCCAAGAGTGAATGCGGCTTCAAATACTACTTACCAACTTAAAGTATGAAGAATAAATTTTGGAGTGTATATGGTTTTGGTGTTTAATTTTTATTGGGCATTCTTTCAATATCTTTACTTGTGAAAGTTTGTCCTTTTTCGAAGTCGTCCTGTCTTATTACAGGTGGACTATAATGCATTAATGAGCAAGAAACAAGGCGTATTCCCGCTTTAATCGAACCATTAATCACTGTTTCCTTATCTGCTTTGACTAGAACATTTTCAATTTTTAAATCTGAATAGCCGACGTACTTGAATATAACTTCATAAACTCCCGTATCAATAGGAGAAATAAGATAATTACCATCGAAATCTGTTTGTTCTCCAGTAATCAAATTGCCATTTTTATAAAGTACAATGTCTCCGAAAAGTATTGGCTCTCCAGTTTTTGCATCTGTCACATTCCCCGAAAGAGAACTTTGACCAAATCCACTAACCGAAACAAATAAAAATCCAACCAAAATCAGAAAGTGAAAAGACTTCCTTTGCTTCCAATAATCACATTGGAACATCGGAAACAAAGGAGTCGTATTATCACCAATAATTTTCATAGCTGAATATTTATAAATACAGAGTTTTAGGTCGGGTTTATAGAGCCCTAGGAGTTTTAAAAAATGAACAGGAGTTTACTGGGCTACTGATGTTATCTATCATGCTTTGAGAAAATTTCCCCAAAGACAGCCTCAAATCACAAGGGCTGTCTTCGAAGAAATAGGAATTTAAAGAAAGTTTTAGGCGCGGTTTATATTATTCTAAACCAAATAGTCAGTTTCCATATTCTGCTTTATGTCAACAAATATATGGCATGAACTAATGTTCTGCTAACCATAAATATCTAAAAGTCAGGTTTCAGAATTAGTTATCCACAAAAATAAATACAGATAGTGTATAAATTACGCTTTGTGTAACCCTTCATTCTGTTTACTTTTGCGGCAGAATTGAAGGAAAATACATTTTTCTTAAAATCAGGCTTGAAGTAATTTTTCCTTTGCTTAATAAAAGCAATCGGGATGACAAAATATCGGTATTCTTGAAAATACAATTTCAAGATATTCCAAAAATCGTTCGGTAAAGTCGAAACAGGAGTTTCGAGATACTGAATAAATAAATTCGCTAGCATGGCACAAAAGCAAATTAAATCAGCACTCATTTCTGTTTATCATAAGGATGGATTGGATGACATCGTGAAAGAACTGCATCGTTTGAATGTAACGATTTACTCTACGGGAGGAACTCAAAATTTCATTGAAGGTCTTGATATACCTGTCAAGAGAGTAGAAGATTTGACTTCTTATCCTTCTATTTTGGATGGTCGTGTGAAGACTTTGCACCCGAAAGTTTTCGGAGGTATCTTGGCGCGTAGAGAGGAGGCGCACTTGAAGCAATTGGGCGAGTACGATATTCCTGAGTTGGATTTGGTTATTGTTGATTTGTATCCTTTTGAGGAAACAGTAGCAAGTACAAATGATGAGTCAACGATTATCGAGAAAATCGACATTGGAGGAATTTCACTTATTCGCGCAGCAGCTAAAAACTACAAAGATGTCGTGTGTGTATCCTCAAAAGGCGATTATCCGATGCTCTTGGATTTATTGAAAGAAAAGAACGGAGCGACAGATGTTGCTGACCGTAAAGAATTAGCGCGTCGTTCATTTAAAGTATCAAGTCACTACGATACGGCGATTTTCAATTACTTTAATGAAGATACAGATGATGTTTCTTTTAAGAAAAGTATTGAACAAACGAAAGCTTTGCGTTATGGCGAAAACCCACATCAGAAAGGATATTTTCACGGTGATTTAGATGCAATGTTTGAAACTTTGAGTGGAAAAGCATTGTCTTACAATAACTTGGTAGATGTCGATGCTGCAGTTGGTATCATGAATGAGTTGAAAGATGGCGACCCCGCATTTGCTGTGATGAAGCACACAAATACTTGTGGTATTGCAATTCGTCCAACGGTCTTAGAAGCATGGCATGCGGCTTTAGCTGGGGATAATATTTCTGCTTTTGGTGGTATTTTGATTTCGAATGCAGAGATTGATTTGGCGACGGCACAAGAAATTGATAAGATTTTCTACGAAGTATTAATTGCTCCTTCTTTCGCGCCAGATGCGCAAGAGTTCTTGATGAAAAAGAAAAAGCGTATTCTTTTACGCATCAAAGACTGGCATGTTAACAAACGTCTTTTCAAATCACTATTGAATGGTGTCATCGAACAAGATGCAGATTTGGCAACAGAGTCAGGAGACGACTTCAAGCTTGTAACTAGCAAAAAACCGACAGTACAAGAGATGTCTGATTTGGCTTTTGCAGTGAAAGTGTGTAAGCATCTGAAGTCTAATACAATCGTATTAGTTAAAAATAACCAGCTACTAGGCATGGGCTGTGGTCAAACTAGTCGTGTAGATGCGTGTAACTATGCTATCGAAAAAGCACGCAAATTTGGCTTCGACCTTGACGGTGCAGTAATGGCTTCTGATGCATTTTTCCCATTCCCTGATTGTGTAGAATTGGCAGATGTAGCGGGTATTACTGCTGTTGTTCAGCCAGGAGGTTCTATCAATGACCAAAAGTCAATTGACTACTGTGAAGAGCACAATGTGGCTATGGTGACGACTGGAGTGCGTCATTTTAAGCACTAGTTTTTTTAAACGATGAACTATGAACGAATTACGTACTTAGTTAGACAGTTCATGGTTCATCGTTTTAAAAACCTTACAATTGAATAATTTCAATTCCTGTATTTATAGAATCTTCTGTCGGCTTACTAAGAGAAATTATTTTGTCTCCCGCTCTTATGATAAAGACAGGAAAACCTCTTGTTAAAATTTCATCACTTCTCATCAATGAAGGATAATTTCCAATTTGAATAGATTTTCTGTTACTTGTAGCTGCATAAATTATTGAGCCATCATCACTAAATGCGAAGTCAGAAAAATCTAAAGCACCACTTTCCAGTTGTCCTTTGTATTCCATGGCACTATTTGCAGTATAGACCGCGCCATGTTTTGATGTTATAGAATATGTTCCGTCATCAGAAATTCTGAATATTTTAGCATCTAGAGGATGGTCTCCATGATATTGGTCGTCCTGATGATTTGTTATATTTCCATTGCTTCCAAGTTCAAAATATTCCATATCGGTAGGACTTACTCCTGTTGAGATAGAAATAATTTCATTTTCCCCTGGTATCATTCTCAGCCTATCTCCGTCAAAATCTCCATTGCCATCAATATTGATACCAGAGCTTCTTAGATAAGTTCTGACAGGTTGTTCCCACCATGGTGAGGGAAGTACTGCAGCGATTACGTGTCCTAGACCATTGACGACAACACTTGTGATTTCTAATCCCACATTAATTGCAGTTGTTTGATTTAAGTTGTCTGCATCGTAGACGTAGATGAAGTTACCATCCGTTGGCACATAAATTTCAACCCCGAATCCATTATCACCTATATCACAATGACCCATTTCTCCCGAGACCTCTGTTTCGTCTACTATTACTGAGTTTATGTAGTCAAATTTTACTATTCTTTGACCTCCTCTATCTATTAAGTATACAAAATCCTGAGTTGGGTGCTTAAGCATATCATAAGCCTCAAAGTTAAAAATGTGACCACTAGGTGAGTCTATTGTTTCTTGGTTACTAGTTCTTGAATTATTTTCATTGTTAAAGACTTTGACAAAATAGCATGCTTGAAATTCCAATGGCGGAAGTTCATCGGTGTAATTAGTTGTTCCTTGGTCCGTAATTGTTGCTAATAGTTCTTGACCTAGTTCCTCACAGTTGCCATTTGCTCTATAGATTTCGTATTTTGAAAAGTCATTATCGCTATATTCTGTCCATTCCAGATTTACTTTTCCTTCATTTTTAGTAGGTTCTGAAAGTACAACTGCATTTATAGCTAGAGTATTGACCTCTATGGAAGCGCTCGTACTATAACCATCACTATCTTCAGCAGTAATAGTAATTTGATGAATACCTCCTGAAAGAGAGTTTGTAGAAAAGGATAAATTACCATTTGCATCAGGAGAACTTGAGCCTAATATTCCATCTAAATTACTTCCCCAAGCAATTTGAATGTCTTGACTTTGAGTATTGTCATCTTCTACATTTATACTAAACATTATTTCCTCGCCAGTTGAAAATTCTGCTGGTTGTGTTGGTAAGATTATTGTGATTATCGGGGCTAATCCTACATTCGTTCCTGGAATAATATTTACTGTAACTGACACAAGGTCATTAGCTTTGACATTAACAGTAGATTTTCCAGAGCCAACATTCGGTAAGTTTGCAAATACTTCATAGCTTCCTATTTCAATATCTGTTAATAAAACACTGCCAAATTCGTCTGTTATTCCCTGTGCCGAAGGAGGATTCGTATATACGCTCGCATTTTCTACGGCACTAAATCCGTCCATTATGACATTTACATTAATATCACCCCTTAGTTCATTTTTCTCTGCATCTTTATCGCAGCCTAATACACTTAAAACCGCAAAAAATAATAGTAAAAATAGTCCTTTTTTCATACGTAGAGTTTTTTATATGAGTACTTGTTATTTAATGTATGCCGCACAAGGTAAGAACTATTGACGAAAGTGTATAATACTTTTTTTGAAAAAAATGAATGTCACCTTTACTTAAATCTTCAAAAATCGTGGAAAATCACACGAAATAT
>CALDUB010000487.1 GCA_937923465.1 uncultured Saprospiraceae bacterium | reverse complement strand
TGATTGAAACCACAAGTCACGAAATCCGCGAACTGCATTTCAACCATTGCTTTTTGTTTTTTCAAACTCAAACCTAGACCAATACCAATTATCGAACTTTCACAAATCGGTGTATTACGTACACGCGCTTTCCCAAATTCCTTCATGAAGCCGTCCGTGATTTTGAAAACTCCACCGTAGTCAGCAACATCTTGTCCCATGATAACGAGGTTATCATGTTTCTGCATCGCAGTTTTCAAACCATCATGAATAGCGTCAACAAAACGCTTTTCGGTAACGTCGCCACTTGGTGCAATGATAACTTGCTGGTGTGGTGCGTATAAATCTTCGAGTTCTTTTTCTAAGTTTATCTCCACCTTAGGTTGGTCCGCAGCGACTTTCAGACCTGCTTCTATCTCTGCTTTAATTTCTTTCGTCCAAGCTGTAACTTCTGATGCTTTGATAACTTTCTCCTTTATCAAAAATACTTCATAGTTGCTGATTGGGTCTTTTGCTGCCCATTCTGCCATGAGTTCTTTGGGAACGTATTTAGTACCCGAAGCTTCCTCATGACCACGCATTCTGAAAGTCTTACATTCAACTAAGACAGGATGTGGGTTTTCGCGAATTTCAGAAGCAATCTTAGATAATTCTTGATAAACTTCTAAAATATTATTTCCGTCCAAAATGACAGAACGCATACCGTAGCCAATTCCTCTATCCGCTAAATCTTTACAACGATATTGCTCCGAAGTCGGCGTACTCAATCCGTAACCATTATTCTCAATCAAGAAAATCGTTGGCAAATCCCAAACCGCTGCTACATTTAAAGCTTCGTGAAATTCTCCTTCGCTCGTTCCTCCCTCACCTGTAAAAGCTAAAGAAACACGTTTTTCATTGTTTATCTTATGCGCCAAGCCAACACCTCCAGCCAGAGATAATTGTGGTCCAAGATGAGAAATCATTCCAACCAAGTTGTGTTCCATTGTCCCAAAGTGGAAAGAACGGTCACGCCCTTTTGTGAAGCCCATTTCTTTTCCTTGCCACTGACAAAAAAGACGTTCTAAAGGCACATCACGTGTCGTGAAAACACCTAAGTTTCGGTGCATTGGAAAGATAGTCTCATCCGTTAACATCGCTGAAGTTGCGCCAACAGAAACAGCTTCTTGTCCGATACCAGAAAACCATTTGCTGATTTTTCCTTGACGGAGTAATTTGAGCATTTTTTCCTCGATGAGGCGCGGTCTCAACATCCGCAAGTATAGGTCACGTAGAGTTTCATTGGTTAGATTCCCTCTATCGTATTTGATGACGTTTTTAGCTGTCTTAGTTGCCATGGTTATTATTTGGACTGTACAGTATATCGAAACTCTTGTTTCGACTTTCCTCTTTATCACCCGAAACAGGAGTTTCGAGGATACGGTATTTTCAAAAACCGACTGCAAAGATAATGCTTTTACTCTTTTAAAGCGTAAAAAGTTACAGTTCCGACTGTCACTGACGTTTTTGTATTTTTTTTTGCTAAAATCTTTTTACCTTTCGTATTCCCTATTAATTTTGAAGGAATGAATTTTGAATTTTGAATGCCGCGTTAGTTTTAATCTATCTACTAAAAATGGAAAGAATTTAAAGTTCACATTTTAATATTGAGAAGGAAATTTTCTATTTCAAATACAAAACAAAACGAAAAAAAATGGGTGCAACAGTAAATAAATCACAGCTATTCTACGCGAGTTGTGTGTCCTTAATTGTGACTGCGATGACTTTTGCGATACGTGCAGGAATTTTGACGGAACTTTCTCAAAGTTTCACTCTAACAGAAACAGAATTAGGTTGGGTAAACTCAATGGCATTCTTAGGTTTTCCGATTGCTATGCTAATTGGCGGTTTAGTTTATAATCAAGTCGGTCCCAAGCGTATGATGTATGCGGCATTCATTTGTCATTTATTGGGTTTAGTATTGACGATTACAGCCGGAGGATTTATGGGACTCTTGGTTTCTACTTTCTTTATTGGTTTTGCGAATGGATGTGTGGAAGCTGCTTGTAATCCATTAATTGCTGACATGTACCACGATAACCAAACTACGATGTTGAATAAATTTCACGTTTGGTTCCCTGGAGGTATTGTGCTTGGGTCGTTAGTCGCTTATTTTATGGAAGGCATGAATTGGCAATATCAAATCGCTGTAATGATTGTTCCAACTTTAATTTACGGTTATATGATTTTTACTGCCAAATTCCCAGAAAGCGAACATATTGAGAGTAACACTGGAGAAAACATCAAAGGTTTGTTCAATCCTCTTTTCTTCTTTATTCTGATTTGTATGACTTTGACAGCAACCTCTGAATTTGGAACGACGCAGTGGGTAGATAGAATTTTAGGTAAAGCAGGAGCAAATCCAATGTTGATTTTAGCATTAGTAACGGGCGTAATGGCTTTAGGACGTTACTTTGCAGGTGGTTTGATTCATCGCTTAAATCCTTCGGGGGTGCTATTCACTTCGGCTATTTTGACGACTTTAGGAATTTATATGTTGAGTATTTCAACAGGAGGAATGGTCTATGTAGCAGCATTATTATTCGCTGTTGGCATCTGTTATTTCTGGCCGACAATGATTGGTTTTACGGCAGAAAATATTCCTAAGACAGGTGCATTAGGTATGTCATTAGTTGGTGGTGCAGGAATGTTTGCGATGTCTATATGGAATCCAATTATTGGTAAATGGTTGGACGGAAATAGAATCGAGGCGTTAAATATTGGTGCAGAAAAAACAGAAGAGCGTTTAGCTTCTTTTAAGGAGGCATTAGCTAACGGAGATGAAGCAGCGAATGCCATTGAGTTAGCAGCAGGTCAAGCTACTTTAGGTAATTTGGCTATTTTTCCAGCTATCCTAATTATTCTCTTTGGCGGTTTATACTTTTATATGAAGAGTCGTAAAACGGCATAAATAATCTGAAAGGAAAAAACAGGAAAATAAGAAAGCGGATAATTGTGCTATTACAATTGTCCGCTTTTTTCATGTTACCCTGAAAAGGAAAAAATGCCTCTGAAATTAATCAGAGACATTTTTAAATTTAGAAGTAAATATGGATAAAAAAGTGTTTAAATGGAGAATATAAAAGTACGGTGTTTACAATAAGTTGAATATGGACTAATTATGTATTTACGTTTTTGAGTTATATTTAACTTGATGTTCAATTAGAGTATTTTGTTAAATAACTTTCCGTAATTATTCTTGT
>CALDUB010000486.1 GCA_937923465.1 uncultured Saprospiraceae bacterium | reverse complement strand
TTTATTAGAGTGAATACCGTGAATTTCAATCAAAACTTGACTCTTAATCCACGCAACTTGTGGTTAAATGAAAAAGGAGTGCGCGGCTTTCTAAGTCGTTTTTCGACCAAGAGTAATCTACAAATCCTCCGAAAAGTCCGCGTCAATGACGATGTTTCTCCTTACAATCCTTTTGAATTAGCAGTAGCGGATACCTCTTTAGTCGCCACGAATGCTTCTATCAATAACAGCATCTTTTTCAATCGAAGAAATCAAATATTTTGAGGACAATATAGCCGTTCTGACCGCCGCCGCAAGCGCGTGCTCACCACTGGGTTTGAGAGTAATTCTAATCGCGAAAATGCCCTGACCCTACGCTGGAACATCACCAAGACTATCGGGCTAAAAACTATAGGTACCAAAGGCTACCGCCAGCAAGACAGCGAGCTTTTCAATGACAAAGACTACAATATCAACTATGTCGGTATCGAGCCACAATTGACATGGCAACCCAATAAAATATTCAATATGGTCTTGGCTTTCAAATATCAAGACAATGAAAACATCCTACCCGAAAGCCCCATGGAAACTGCCCTCGTCCGCGACCTCAATCTAAGAATGGTCTATAAAAAAGCGACAAAATCAACGATTAGTACCAAAATTTCACGCGTGGTGATTGACTATACAGGCGCACCGAATAGCCCTGTTGGTTTTGCACTGCTGCAAGGTCTGCAACCTGGGGATAATTATCTCTGGAATATTTCTTTTGATAAGCAGTTGTCGAAGTCGCTGAGGATGAATTTGAGTTATGAGGGGCGGAAGACTGGGGTTGCGCCGGTGGCACATGTGGGGCGGGCGCAGGTGGCGGCTACGTTTTAGCGCAACTCCACCTTACATACCTCTCTCCCTACAAATCAATCGCCAGTCCCAAATGATAAGAATGGTTATTTTTCAAAGCTAAATAAATCGAAGAGGTCACATAAAGAGGTAGCTTCGCTTTCTTATCACTAATCCGACGAGAGGCAGTCAAAAATGGTCCAGCGTCGTAATAACGAATGTGGAAAGGCACAAAGAAGTCAATAGTGTAAGGGTCTCCTAAGAACGTAATATCAAAATCAGGTATGAGTGCCGCGAGATAGGACTTATTAATGTAAGTGAGATACAAACCACCTCCAAACTCCCATTTGTTTATCTTTTTAGCATAACCAATATTAAGAGAATATTGATAAGTGGTAGAGGTTTTCACATCTAAATCTATTACATAATCAAATCCAAAAGGATATACACGCCATGTCTGATAAGGCGGCGTATAACCGTCATATTCAAGATTGGGTAGTCTATCCGTCGAGGTATTAAAGTTGCGATTGCCTTCGGCGTAAGAGAAGGTAAAACTCGTTATTATTTTGCTATTTTCGTTTAATGGAAAATGAAGCCCATTTGTAATACCTATACCGACAAGTTTACTATGTTGTAAATAATTGATAGATAATTCTGGTCTTAGTTTGACTTGTGCATTTACATTTTGAAAGCAAAAAATAGATAAGAAAAGTATCAGTAATTTGTACATGAGTTTATATTTTTTTAGCGACGAAAAAATTATGCGTAATGGGAAAACCTCCGAAACCTTCATACGCTTCAATAGTAGCGTCAAAGCCAATTTGAAAATCATTTTTCAAATTAAAATATACCTGAAATCCAAAATGTAAAAACCAATCAAATCCCCGTTTGTAGCCTTCTATCAGCATTGTTGGTTCTTCTAATTCGTAGCCTTCTTCTACTACATTTAAAAAAGAGCTAATTCCGCTAAAAGCCCCCTGCCATTTTTCGTAAACAACCCCACCTCCTGTAGTAATATTTAAACCTACGGTTCGGTCAGGACTAAAGAAATTATATCCTATGTTTGGGTGTATTTTAAATTTATTCACGTGCCAATCAATTGCATCTAATCTAACAAATCCAGCGTTAATATCATCTGTCTCAATGAGGTCCTCATAAGCAAAAATTCCTTCCCCAAACTGAAATAAGTGTACTCCGTCTTCGGCAAAGACTCTACGAACTTCTTCTTCCGTGGCGAATTCTGAACGTATCGACCAAAAGACTCTTGATTTATAGTTTCGCTGATAACTAAGGAGAAAATTATGAGACGGGTCCTTAAATTCTAAGAATTGTTTGCCGTAGCCAAATTGGTAGGTGTGTTTGGTTTGAGCCTTAATAATACCTGAAAAGGCAAAAAATAGGAGGCTTAATATAAGCAAGTGTTTTTTCATTGGTGAAGTTTTAGTTGGATTTTAATTGTGAGTAGGAGATACTGTTTAGCTTCCGCAAAACGGTTCTATTATTAAATTTTTATGGTTTGTTATTATTTTTAGTGCTAAAATTCACGATGCACAATTCCTTTCAGGATGAAAGAAAAAAGAAAGAGTTTATCGGATTTTAAGTAATGCCTTATGTTTGAACTAAAGGTAAACAATACCCTCACATATTTCCAAATAATTTTATTTGTTTCTATGAAAATAACTTTAGATTTAATATTTATCAAAATATAACAATTTATAACCTTCTGTTTATCAAGTTTATTAATACATTTTGGCTCCAAAATACTATATAATTTCCTTCCTCAAATTTGAGACTACGACTCCCACCATCAAATGGTTGCCTAAAAAATCCCCCTCTCAATTCACAATCTCAATTTACGTCCCAACACAGACATTACCTATTCAAAGTCACAAAACCACTCAACTTTACGTGTTTCTCACTCCTTATTTCCTCATATTTGCAATTCAAAACATAAACATTCTATTCTAACGAAAGAATCAATAGATAAACAATGAAATCAACTTTTTCAATGCTACTCCTACTCGCAGTAGCTTTCAACTTACAAGCGCAACAAAAAGTAGTAGATACTTTTTTCAAGAATACGGATACTTTCTTAAAAACGCACGTTGGCAACAACGGCGTAAATTATACCGCAGTTAAAAATGATGCCTCTTTGGATGTGCTGATTAAGACAATCGCAGAGGTAGATTTGAGCAATGTAGATGCCGTTAATACCGAGGCATTTTACATCAATGCTTATAATCTCTTGGTCATCAATGCGGCAACGAAAGGCTATCCTTTGGCTTCTGTACAAGATATCAGTGGCTTTTTTGACTCAAAAAAACATACCGTATCCGGCGAGCAAATGACTTTAAATTCACTGGAGAAAGATAAACTTTTGAAGGTGTATAAAGACCCGCGTTTTCACTTTGTATTGGTCTGTGGCGCCTTGGGTTGCCCTCCTATCACGAACTTTGCTTACGTTCCAAGTAAATTAGAGGCGCAATTAGAGACGCAAACACGCAAAGCATTGAATGATGCTGATTTCGTTCAGACCTCTAATGAAGAAGAGGTAAAATTGTCACAGATATTCGAATGGTATCCGGGTGATTTTGGTGGTAACAAGAAAACAGCAATTGAGTATATTAACGGCTACCGTGAAAATAAAATTCCAGCAAAAGTAAAGATTGGATTTTATCCTTATGACTGGACCTTGAATGATAATACTGGAAGTGCAAGCAGCAGTACATCAACTACAAATACTGTAGGTTTGGCAGCAAATGCAGCACGTTACGTAGTCTCATCAGCTATTCCAAAAGGGAAAGTAGAGGCTAAACTTTTTAATAATCTATACACGCAACGTACAGGTTCTCCTGACAATTTGACGACGCGTAATGATTTTTTCTCTATGAATGGGAGCTTTCTATATGGCTTCACAAATCGCTTTAATGCAGGTTTTGACTTCCGTTACCGTCGGGTAGCTAACTCTAATTTGCCTTCTTCGCCATTGGGTGTTTTGGGAAATAAGGCGGATATTTCAAGCCGTGCAGGTTTCACTAATTTTGGTCCCAAAATTCGCGTTGCCCCCTTCCCCGCTTTAGAGAATTTCTCTTTTCAGTCTGCATATTGGTTTCCATTGGGAGACGATTTAGAAGGTACAGCTGATGAGCCATATATTGATTGGAATGGCGGTACTTTTGTCACTCAATTCTTCAATGATTTTTCTATTGGTAATAGCTTTTCTTTGTTTACCGAACTTGACCTTTGGATAGAAGATATAGGAACAAGCGAAGAAGGTGGAGAAACTTATGTTAATCGTGTTTCGACGCCAGTTTCTGCGATTATTAGTTATTTTCCTAATCAAAAAACGACTCTATACGCATTGAGTAGCTTCTCGCCGTATTACAATCAGGAAGGAGACAAATACTTCTACCAATTTGGTTTAGGTGCGAAATACCAATTCACTCCAAATTTTGAAATTGAACTCTTACTGACAGATTTCAATGGTCAAAATTTGAATAGGAATGGTGGTCAAGCCAATACGTTTAATATTGGATTTAGGTATTCTAATTAATCATTGTCCATTTACTTGGATAGAATAGTGTCTGGCATCTGAAAAGCTGTCAGACACTGCTTTTTGCATAATATTGTTGCAATAGTAGACTTTTCCTCTCTGTCAGACAGCGACCTTACAAACCTTCTGTCGCGACCCTACCATATTAAAAACCTTCCAAATGTTTGTTAAGAAAATAGTAGGACGTAGCTTTGTGCTCTATTTAAAAATTCTCACAATTTTTGCTTGTTAATGAATATTTTTCCCTCTTATTTTAAAGTCATCTTCTTATTTTTGTTGCTTTCAGTTCCTCTTTTACTGACTGCTCAAAATAAGGATTTCACCGTTTCAGAAGTCACTTTTTCGGGATTGAAGAAAACAAAAGAATCTTACCTCTATCGTTTTTTAGAAACAAAAAAAGGCGCAGTATTGAACAAGGATATCTTGGCGCGTGATGTCCAAGTATTAAAAAATTTATACTCTGTCGCAAATGCTTCTACCAAGTTAGACACAACTGCTGCGGGTGTGCATGTAGATTTCATAGTACAAGAAGCTTTGACCCTTTTCCCTATCGTAAACTTTGGCGGTATTAAGGGAAATTTATGGGGACAATTGGGTTTTACAGATGTTAATTTTTTGGGTCGCGGTAATCAATTTACCGCTTATTATCTCAATAATGACAAGCGACACAATGCTGCACTTTATTATCGAGTACCTTATTGGGGGCGTAGTAAATGGGGTAGTTCTGTCAGTTTTTTGCGTTGGGCGACGGTCGAGCCGACTTACTTTGAGGCAGGAACTGTTGTTTACAATTACAACTTCACAAGCACAGGTTTATCAGCTATTTATGAAATAAAAAATGACCATACCGTAGAATTTGGAGCAAATTATTTTGTCGAGGATTATGAGAAATTAGCAGAGCAAGAAATCCCTAATCCTCCTGGTCCAGACAGATTGACTTTGCCCAAGTTACTGTTCAAAACAACGCATAAAATCAGTAAAATAAACTATCATTTTTTCTATCTATCAGGCTGGGACAATACCACTTACATAGAAAACGTACAGAATATAAAGGACGGGTCTTGGTTTCATGTCTTGAAGAATGATTTCCGCTACTACAAACGCGTACAAAAGCTTGGAAATATTGCCATGCGTGCCCGTTTCGGCATCTCTACGAACATCTCGACTCCCTTTGCGCCTTTCGTATTGGATAGTCAAACCAACATTCGTGGCGTAGGTAATCGCCGCGACAGAGGAACGGCAGTTTTAACGCTTAATGCCGAGTATCGGCAGACCATTTTTGACATTACAAAAGGAATCAAAAAGACACGACGCACAGACGAACAAATCGCAAAGGGTTGGGATGAATATGAGGTGGAGTATTTTGACAAAGAAGGAAAAATCGCAGTACAACTTGTCGGCTTTACGGATATCGGAGGCTGGAGGTCTCCAGGCGGTAAGTTGGAAGAATTAGTAAGTATGAATGAAGCGCGTTTTTTTGTAGGTGCTGGTCTGCGAGTGATTTACAAAAATGCTTATAATGCTATTCTACGCGTAGATTATGGACTCGATATCTTTGATAAAAATGAGCGCGGATTGGTAATTGGGACGGGGCAGTATTTTTAAAATTTTCCGCCTATCTGGAAACTATTCCCCTCTTTTCACCATTGATTAAACCATGAAAATATCTGGTTATTCAACAGCACTTTATTCCACCTTTTTCTTTTTAGAAGAATTGGGTATTCTCTTCGATTGTGGCGACGGTGCGGCGGCTATGCTCCTCGGCAAATCTCGCAAAGTCAAACATATCTTCATCTCTCATGCTGACCGCGACCATCTGGGTGGCTTATTACAGTTCAATCAACTCAACGCCCGCGAAGGTTTTCCTAAAGTATATTTTCCGCGTGATTGTGGTTCTTTTCCTTTTTTAGAAGATTTTACTAAACGATTTGACCCACATATCAAGGGGACAGAATGGGTAAAATTACAGGACAACCAGAAGGTTGAAACTAAAAAAAGTATAGTCGTCCAAGCCATAAAGAACAATCACATCCAGACGCCAAATGGCGAGATGAAAAGCCATAGTTTCAAAGTCTATAAAGTCAAACAAAAACTAAAAGAAGCCTATCTAAATCTCTCAGGCTTGGAAATTAAGAAAGAGCGCGAACGCATTGGTATTGAAAATATGACCAATGAAATTCGGGAAAATATCTTTACTTATTCTGCGGACACACCTATCGAATATGACGGGCGCTGGAATGATTCACATACGCTCATTCACGAAGCTACTTTTTTGAAAAGAGAAGACATGGGCGAGAAGGGAAACCGCTATAATAAGCATAGTACACTGGAAGAAGTCATGAAAATGGTGGCAGACTCAAAAGGTATCGAAAGGCTGATTTTATCGCACTTTTCTTCGAGGTACAACAAAGAAGAAATTCGAACGGCTGTCGATAAAGAAATAGCTTTGCATCAGATTAAAATCCCTGTAGAAGTTGTGTATCCTGGGGAGTTTTTTGGTAGAAAATAGCCCCGGTGTCGGACACTTAAAATTCCTAATGAGTTGATAATTTGAATATCCGTAGTAGACTTAACGAAAAGAAGTGTCTGACACCTTTAACAAGCAAATTCATTACAGGTGTCAGACACTTTTCTCTGCTCAATTATCTTATATCATTATGATTTACAGGCACTTATACAGAAAAGTGTTCGACACCTTATGAGATTTTAGCGCACAAAATCACGCTCAAAAACAGTAGAATTCCCCCTATCGTCTGTCGCCACCAAACGCAAATGATGTTCGCCACGTGGCAAGTCTTCACGAAAATCATGACGAACTAAATCATTCTTTGCATCATAAGTCAGTAAGGACCACTTACCGTCAATCTCTGCCCGAAAACGCATGCCTTTTGTAATTCTATCTGTTGCAAAATTATCTGTTATTTTAAAACTCATGTAACCAAATCCACGCATATCGCTCTTGTATCTAATCGCCTGAATAACAGGAGACTCTGTGTCCAACATAATAGCAAAATCACCTAAGTCTCGCACCTTTGTTTTCAACATTCCATTCTCCCATTCACCACCAAAACTAATCACTTTATCCTTATAGCAATACGCCACAAATGCCTTACTGGTCATACCCTCTGGGATACTTTTATTCGGCGCAATTGATAAGTCAAAGTACTTGTGAACAGGTGTTTTATAATCTTGAATTTGATGGACATTCGAGTAAAATTCTACAGACTTATCATTAGCAGAATTGTAATTTAGATACATGTTTTCGTACAGTGTTCCATTTGGAAAATAAAACTCCATTCCGCCATTGACGACTTTGTTTTCCTCATTCCAAGGTAAAAAATAATTAAAGGTTTTAGACATTTCATCCTTCACCTCTCCCCTCTTCACCCAAAATTCTAAACGGGTTTCGTTGCCGTGAATATCTGCTGCAATCATCGTAATTTTCTTAGTACGATTTTGACTTAACTCTATCACACCATCTGTACCATTCTGTTCATAAATCTGCACGTCATTTCCTGGCAAACGATACATCCGATTGAAATAAGCTTTCTTCTCTACTTGGTCTCCATAATCAATATGTGCATTCAAAAACCGCATTTCTGTAAAAGCAAAAGTCTCCATTGTATAGGCGTAAGTCGGTACATCATCCACCAACATTTGCACCGAGTAAACACCATTCCAATTGCTCACATTATCGTGATGGTCATATACTTTGAGCGCCAAACCCGTACGCCATGCGCCAATCGTTAAGGTGTCTCCTGAGATGCCGTATTTATTACGCCCTTTTCCCGCTACATTTAATACTTTCGCATTGGTAGTCTCATGTTTATCATTCAAAGAATAAACCTTGATTTGATGCATTTTAGGCGCTTTAGTATCTACCATTTTAAATCCAAAAAGCATTGGATTTATCGCCTTTTGCGTGCGTGTATCACGTACTTCGAAGTGCAAATGTGGTCCATAGGAACGTCCTGATGTTCCCATTTTTCCAATTGGGTCACCTTGTTTTAAAGGAAATTGTCCTGGCGCAGGATATAAATCTACTTCAAATTTTTCACGGTCATATTGCTGTGCTTTTATCCATTCATCTACCTCTGCGGGATACTTCAAAAGGTGTGCATACACGGTCGTATAGCCATTTGGATGTTCGATGTACATAGCGTTTCCGTACGCGCCACCTTGTATTTTGATACGAGAAATGTGTCCTTCTGCTGGCGCAAAAAGGGGGTCGCCGACTTTTCCTGCACTTGACTTAATATCTACTCCTGCGTGAAAGTGGTTGGGACGCAACTCACCAAAGGTTCCAGCTAAACGGATAGTATGTTTAACAGGTGAAATAAAATAATCTTGTGGATATTCTTTCAAAATGAGTTTATCGCTTTTTTGGGTAAATGCCAATAAAGTGAATAGGATTAAAAGTGGGAAAAATCGCGTAATTTTCATGTTAAATAGTTAACCATTATTTAGTTGGAAAGCCTGTTCCGCATACCTATCGGAATTGACGGTCTTACGGAATAATATATTTCGTTATCATTATTTGGAGTTGGGGTGCAAAATTCAGAAAAAAACTGGAAAAGATGTCCTAAATGCAACTATTTAAAAAAATTACTCTCCTTCTTTTCGTAAACAATATAAAAATCACCTTTTCAAATAAAGCAATCATGAAAAACATCAACAGCATTTTTACCATTTTATTTTGCCTTGCATTTTTGACAAATACACATGCACAACGTTTGACGGGTTCAGGACCGATAGTCACGCAAGATTTTGATATTGCAGAATTTACTGGCGTTTCTTTAGGCTTTAGTGGTGATGTTTATTTGCGTCAAGGAAATATGCAATCTGTGCGCGTTGAAGGTCAACAAAATCTAATTGACCACTTAAATACGGAGGTCGTTGATGGTGTTTGGAAAATGAAATTTAAAGCAAAAAACATTAATTATAAAAGCAAATTCAAAGTGTATATCACTATTCCAACATTAACTTATGCCAAGGTTAGCGGTTCAGGTAATATGACTACAGAAGGTGCATTTACGGGATTAGATGATTTGGTAGCAGGCGTTTCTGGCTCAGGCGATTTAGTGATGAATGTAGAATGTAACTCGATTGCAGTAAAGGTCTCTGGCTCTGGGGATGTAGAAATGAAAGGACGCGCTAATGCTGCAAATATCAGAGTATCTGGTTCTGGTACTTACGACGGTTACGAAATGAAAACTCAAAATTGCGAAGCAAATGTAACAGGTAGCGGTGATATTTCAACTTATGTTTCTGAAACTTTGATTGCTTCTGTGACGGGTAGTGGTGACATTGATTATAAAGGTAGTCCGCGCGTAAAAGCGAAAGTAACGGGGAGTGGAGATATTGACGGGCACTAGAATAATTTTGAATGACGAGAATTTCTTGTCCTTTAGTGTAGTTCAATAGGAAATTAGAGATTAAAGCGAAGGTTGGGAACTAATCCCTCCTTCGCTTTTGTTTTTCCGGTATTGGCTTTGCAATACATTTAAACTACTGATAAACAGGCAAATCGGGGTATTATTGCGAAAATATATCTCATTTCTTTTGCAAGAAAAGGCAAAAGTATTAATTTGAGACTTTATTTTAACAAACGAGCCTTTTACTCTTTAAAAGATAGGAGATGAACTGGAAATAAGAGGTAGTTTTCTTTTGAAATAAAAAGAAGTCTATTACCCAAAATCCAACATCTAAAAAAATCTCAAAACATACATACTATGTCAAAATTAGATTGGTTTACAATACTTGTCATTGCGGTTTGTGTTCTCGCAATTGGTGCATTAATTTGGAATGCAAAAAACTTATATCAAGATACAAATAAGCAAACTGCCGACACAGACATCAGCGAAGATTACACAGATACTGCTGCTGATGAAGACGAAACAACTTATGATATCAACGTAGACGGTGACGGCGACGGTGATAATGGAATAAATGCAAATGGTGCTGCTGGTAACGGGAGCACTATTCAATATGACTCTGATGTAGCAAGAGAAGCTGCAGAAGCTGACGCAGAAGAAGCACGCATGGCAGAAAGAGAAGCAGCGGCAGAAGCGGCAGCAGAAGGTAGAGACAACTCTACTTCTAACCGTATCAACACGAATACTTCGCCTAATAGCAATAGCAATAGTAATAGTATTTCGTCAAATCCAGCTACAAATTCTTCTTCAAATGGAGGTAGTACTCGTGCAACACGAACGTCTGAAGGAAATTACATGGTTTTGATTGGTTCTTATACTCAGATGATTTCTGCGGAAAGAATGTTGCGTAGTGTACGTTCAAAAGGTTACCGCTCTGCACAGATTGAGAAATTTAATAACGGAAAATATGCACGTGTTTTAGTCGATAGAAGAAAAACATTGAATAGCGCTCGTGACCTACAGGCAGAATTAGTGAGCGACGGTTTCCGTGATATTATTATCAAAGAAAAATAAACCCTGTTACCCGCTTTTCAAGTGGATTTCAATAGACTTGTTACTTTTATAAAATGCTTTGCTGAAAACAAGTCTAATACAAAAGGCTGTTTCGATTGTATATCGAAACAGCCTTTTTCATTTCAGAAATTATTTAAAACCTGCCTTACGAGCCAAAAGCTTCAATCCAAGCTAGTACTCCACCTTCTAAATTAGAGACATTAGTGAAGCCTTCTGCCATCATAAATTGTTGCGCACGACCACTTCGCGCACCACTCCGACAGTGTAAGATAATTTCTGCATCCTTCTTATCCTTCATGTCAGCAATGGCTTCTGGAATTTCACCAAGCGGAATAAGTTGAGCTCCCAAGTTGAACTCCTCATACTCATAAGTCTCGCGCACATCGATTAAGATGAAATCTTCTTTTGCGTCAAATTTACGCTTCAATTCTTTCACATTTATATTCATGATTGTTCTTTTAAGTTTGTGATATTTTGAGATTAACGCAACAATAAAACAAAGAGTCTGTCATTTGGACAAATCAAATTTGACAAAATCATTATTTCATCATTACTAGACTTGTTTACAAATAAGTCTACTAAAACGAAATCTTTTAGATGTTAGGTTTTCAGAACCTAATATCTATAATAGACTTTATGAATGAGATTTGAGCGGCTTTAAACTTGCTCAACCTCATTCATAAAGTCTAATCTAATACATGTTCAAACCTGGTTTTTCGTATTCTGATGTAAATATCACCACAAAGAAACACAAAATAGATTTTCAGCAAAAATTTTAGAAGTCTAAATAGCAATAAACATTTCACATTAATAAATAGTTAATATTTATTTTTCAAACCAGAATCCCGAAATTCACGTATCTTTGTGAAAATATTTCCCGATGAATAATAGCCGCACTTACTTACTTTTCTTTGCTCTACTACTTTTTTCTTCTGCTACATTTGCGCAAGAAAAAGAACCTATCCGTTTATTTTCACTCCAGATGCCTGACACTTTACACAAAAAACGCTTTTGGATATCAGCAGCAGGAGGTGCCGTTATTTATGGTGCAGTCTCCACTACTCTCTGGAACTCTTGGTATAAAAACTACGAACTCTCTTCTTTCCACCTTTTCGACGACCGTGGCGAATGGGAAAATATGGATAAAGCAGGGCACTTCTTTACGACTTATTACGAATCTCGTTGGCTCTATAATGGTGCGCGCTGGACAGGTATGGACAATCGAAAAGCAGCTTGGACGGGTGTTGGTATCGCTTTTGGTTTGCAATTAACCATTGAAATAATGGACGGTTTTTCTGACAAATGGGGATTTTCATTAGCAGATGTCGGTATGAATACTTTGGGTGCAGGCATGTTTATCGGACAGGAGTACCTCTGGGAAGAGCAACGGATTGTGATGAAGGTTTCTTCTAATTGGCGAAAATATCCAACTGACCCGATATTTAGTATCGACGGTGGTGAGATGACAACTCTGCAAAATCGCGCTGACAATTTATTTGGTGCGACTATTCCGCAAAGATTTTTAAAGGATTATAATGCTCAAATCGTTTGGGCTTCAGCTAATATTCATTCTTTTTTACCCAATAAAAAGACAACTAAATTTCCAAAATGGCTGAATGTAGCCGTGGGTTATGGTGCTGAAAATATGTTTGCTGGTTATGGCTATGAATTCACTGGCGAGGACGGAGGCACCTTTATTGTAGACTCTGAAATCTATCCTCGTTACAATCAAGCATTTCTCTCCTTGGATGTAGACTTGACTCGTATACCTACTAAAAGTCGAGTATTACAGACAATATTTAGTGTGATTGGACATTTTAAGATTCCCGCGCCTGCATTAGAATATAGTAAGCCCTATGGGTTAAAGTTTCATGCGATACGGTAACACATAGCAATAGATTTCCTTATATATTTTCCTCTACCTGTCACAAATCAACTATCTTCGCTCAAATTTTTAATTTGCGTACTATTGATTAAGTGACCTATGGCAAAAAAGAAAAAACGCTCAGTAGCAACGGCGAAAGCCCCTACGCCCGATTTAATTATTCCTCAAAGAACACTTCCAGAGGAGAATGCTTCCCTTTACGACCGCATTTTTAAAATAACAAGTATTGTCATTTTAGTTATCACTCTGTTGTTAGCGCTACAAAGTGGTGTAAATGGAGATGATAAATTTCAGAATGATTACTCAGAAAAACTTGTTAATTTTTATACTTCTTTTGGACAAGACAAGGCTGCATTGGATGTACCGCAAGGAAAAATGCACTACTATGGTGGTTTCTTCGATTTGACGACGGGTTTGGTTAATAGAACTTTAGGATTTAACCAGTGGGATGCTGGTTATCATCATGTCCGTCACTTTTTCAATGCTCTTTTAGGCTTTTTAGCCATGTTCTTTACCGCTTTAATAGCGCGCGAATTAGCTGGACGCAAAGCGGCTATCCTTGCACTTCTCTTTCTGTTTTTATCGCCACGTTTTTTAGGGCATTCTTTGATGAATCCTAAAGATATTCCTTTCGCTGCGGGTTATATTATTGCAATTTACTTTCTCATGCAGTTGATGAAAAACATGCCTAATCCGACGCGTAAAAATATGCTCGGCTTCATTCTCGGGACGGCATTAGCAATAGCGACTCGTGCAGGTGGATTGATGATTTTCGGCTTTCTTGGCTTGTTCTTCCTGATAGATTATTGGGCTAAAAGAAAGCTAAAAACAGAACAAAACATATTGATTTCTTATCTAAAAAATGGTGCTATTTTAGTTGGCGCGTCTTATGTCCTAGCCTTACTTTTTTGGCCTTTTGGTCTGGTCAATCCGATTGCACATCCGATGGAAGCCTTGGGTGAGTTTTCTAAACTGGGAGTACGCATTCGCGTCCTCTTTGCTGGCGAGAGTATTATGACCGACAGCCAGCCTTGGTACTACCTTCCGATGTGGATGTATCGGACGATTCCTTTGTTTGTCACTGTTGGTTTCTTTGGAAGCTTTTTGTTTATCAAAAAATACATTTCACAAGATAAATCATTGTTTGTCAGCCTTTTGTATTTCGTAGCACTTTTTCCTTTAGCTTTTATTGCGGCAAAAGAAAGTCTACTACACGACGGTTGGCGACACTTGATTTTTGTTTATCCACCAATGGTGGTAGCGGCAGTTTTATTTTGGGTAAACCTAGATATATTGGCATATGGAAAGAAGAGTTTGCAATATGGATTGTATGCTATTTTGGTACTATCCATGCTTGAACCAGCACTTTATATAACTCGAAATTCAGCTTATCCATATACCTATTTCCAGCCTTTTGCTGGTGGTATTTCGGGTAATTATGGAGCGTACGAAACGGACTATTGGGGAGTCAGCGTCAAACAAGCTGTGCAATGGTTGGAAAAGGAAAATATCGTTTCGGACAACATGACCGACACTGTGACGATTGCCTCAAGTTTTCAGTATCCCGCGGATGTTTATTTAAAAAAATATGGCAAGGTAAAAACGAAATATACACGTTTTCAGGGTCGATATTCAACAGATTGGGATTATGCTATTTTTCCAACTCGTTTTATCAACGCGGGACAATTATTAAAGTCTTTTCCGCCTTCAAAAACAGTACATACTGTGACTGCAAATGGTGTTCCTCTATCCGTCATTATCAATGATAAAGACAAATACACCTTCCGTGCAGAAAAGGCATTACAACAACGTGATACTATTTATGCGATTGACCAATTTCAAAAAGAATTAACCTCAAATGCTGATAATGAGCAAGCATGGCTAGGTATGGCAGATGCTTACTATGGCTCAAAAGACTACGAAAAAGTACTCTATTCTGCGGAGCAAGCCATCAGTATTGCCCCCGAAAATGTGTCAGCGATGTACTTTAAAGGTCTTGCACTAGCTGGTATGGAACGCTCAGAAGAAGCGCGAGTGATTTTCGAAAAAGCTATTGCTACCGATTCCGAATTTTACATTGCTTATTTTTATCTGGGCGTCATTGCTATGGAGTCTGGCGATTTAAAAACGGCTTTAGATTACGCAAAAACAACTTTGGAAATCAAGCCAAGTTTTAGAAATGGGCAACTTTTAGTAGCTGAAATTTATGCTCTGGCAGGACAAAAAGAAAAAGGCGAAGAATTTTTGAAGAAAATGAAACGTTTTAATAAGAAATAAACATTGCTTGAGTGGTCTGCTTTTATTAGCCTTCTTCTCTCATCTAAACAAATATCATGAAAAATTTAATATTAGTATTTTTAGCTGTTACAGCTATTAGTTTTACCAGTTGTAATGTAAATAAGCGACTAGCTCCTTTTACTACTGCTTTAGAACAAGCCGCCAACTCAGAAATGAGTCCTGACAAAAAAATGGAAATATTAGCGACGACGACTACCAAAGCGCTGCGCGAGTCTTTAGTTTTTATCAATCCTAAAAAAACAGGGCAATTTGTTGACCGTTTTGCAAAGCAAAATGAAAAATCAATTGGAAAAATTATACAAAGCCTAGACGGTAATGTAAAAGGTATGAGTTTTACCGAGAAAATTGGCTTTTTTGCACAGACAGCCAAGAAACCTTATATTAAGGAATTGAAAAAAGAAGCAAAAAAAGTAGAAAAGAAAGTGGGAAGAAAAATGAAAACCTATGGTGCGGTTGGACAATTTCTAAGTTTTTTAAACCCTCTAAAGGGATAGGGTAAAAAAAGACAGGGTCACTGCCCGAAAGCAGCACCCTGTATAACCCCAAAAAACCAAATGAAAACAATCTTTATGACAGATATTCTGTCATTTCGCACATCAATATTAAAACTGAAGGCTTATATCTTGTCGAGTAAATTAACTCGTTCTAATCTATATCATAACGCAAATGTAAATGAAATGTTTGGAAAGAGTTAGACTTTTTATTTTCTCATTTACCAAAGCATATGTGTCGTTAAATACGTTACATTCTTAAGACTTAGTTTACTCGTATTGGTCACAAATTAAAGATTCTTTTTTTTGTTTTTTTTTAATCAAGAAAAGAATTGTTCTTAAACTACATAAAATTACTCTCGCATTGGCAAAAATTAGAAAAATATTCGTCTGTACAAATTGTGGACAGACCTCTCCAAAATGGGTAGGCAAATGTAATGCCTGTGAAGAATGGAATACTTATCAGGAAGAAGTCGTCACAAAAGAAACTCCAGCAGAACAAAAACGCGCAGCATGGAAAGGCGTCGGTGCAGTCAGTCGTGACCCTAAACCAATTCCATTACCTGAAATAAAAGGCGTATCGAAACGACGCCTAGTGACACATGATGCAGAGTTAAACCGTGTCTTGGGTGGTGGTATCGTAGCTGGTTCTTTAGTACTAATAGGTGGACAGCCTGGTATTGGTAAATCCACATTAATGCTTCAGGTAGCACTCGGTGTTCCTGCTAAAGTCCTTTATGTATCGGGCGAGGAAAGTGAGGAGCAAATAAAAATGCGTGCCGACCGTGTCGGAAATGTTGCTTCTAATTGTCTCATTCTTACAGAAGTAAATACAGCAAAAATACTAAAACATGCAACTGCTGAGAAGCCTGACTTGCTAGTCATTGACTCTATTCAGACCTTAGCTTCGCCTCATATTGATAGTACGCCAGGTAGTGTTTCTCAGGTGCGCGAATGTGCGGGTGACTTACAGCGATTTGCAAAGGAGTCTGGTATTCCAATTTTCATTATTGGACATATCAATAAAGAAGGTTCGATTGCAGGACCGAAACTATTAGAGCACATTGTCGATACTGTTTTGCAGTTTGAAGGCGATAGAAATTATACTTATCGGATATTGCGGACTATCAAGAATCGCTTTGGTTCGACAGATGAATTGGGGATTTATGAAATGCAGGCAGACGGTCTGCGGGAGGTTTCCAATCCTTCTGAGTTAATGCTGTCGCAAACAGAAGAAGAAATTAGTGGTTCAGCAGTTTCTGCTACGATGGAAGGCATGCGCCCGATGTTAATTGAGACGCAGGCACTGGTTAGTACGGCGGTTTATGGTACGCCTCAAAGGTCGGCGACGGGTTTTGATTTACGTCGATTGGGGATGTTATTAGCAGTTTTAGAAAAACGTTGTGGTTTTCCATTTGCGCAAAATGATGTGTTCTTAAATATCGCTGGTGGTATCCGAGTAGAAGACCCTGCGATTGACTTGGCTATTCTTAGTGCATTGATTTCCAGCTTATTAGATGTCTCTGTGCCGAATAATTTTTGCTTTGCAGGAGAAGTTGGCTTGTCTGGTGAAATCCGTGCAGTGAGTCGCATTGACCAACGGATACAGGAAGCAGACCGTTTAGGTTTTAAAAAGATTTTCATTTCAAAATATAATACAAAAGGTCTTGACTTGACAAAGTATAATATTGAAGTGAAGACGGTGGCGAAGATTGAAGAATTGTATCGGACTTTGTTTGAGTAACCATATAGGTTAACTATGAACTATAAACGGTTTAACTATGAACCTCGTCTCAGTAAAATATACTAATGAGACAGAGTTCATAGTTGAATCGTTCATAGTTAAAATTAAATCTCGCTGCGGAACTTTTCCGTCTTCCGCAATTGCTCATATAGTTTCTCCGCTTCCGTAAAGGAAAGCGTTTGCTGTCCGTCAGAATATGCCTTTTCAGGTGTCGCATGCACTTCAAAAATAACGCCGTCTACGCCTACCATCATACTCGCCAATGCCACTTTATCTACGAACTTACGCACGCCGATACCATGTGAAGGGTCGGCAATAACTGGTAAATGTGTCTTTTCTTTCAGCATCGCCATAGCGTTGATATCCATTGTGTTTCTATAGCCATTTTCGTAAGTACGAATGCCACGCTCACAGAGCATGATTTTTTCATTTCCATTAGAGAAAATATACTCCGCTGCTTGGAGTAATTCATCCATTGTACCGCTGATACCACGCTTTAAAAGGACTGGTTTATCTACCTTGCCAATTGCATCTAAGAGATTGAAATTCTGAGAGTTACGCGCTCCAATTTGAAAAATATCTACGTAGTCAATCATTTCGTCAATCTGCTCTGACATCATGACTTCTGTGATGATTTTGATACCTGCAGCTGAGGCATGTTGGTGCCATAATTTCAATCCGTCAATTCCTAATCCACGGAAAGAGTATGGCGAAGAACGCGGTTTGTAAACACCTCCGCGCATGATTTTAACACCGTTTTTGACTAAGTGTTCTACCGTTGCGACAATTTGTTCTTCTGTCTCGATACTACATGGACCTGCCATCATTTGGAAGTCTCCTGCACCGATTTTCACGCCGTCGCCCAAGTCAATTTGCGAGTCATTGACTTTCCATTTTTTAGAAACCAATTTATAGGCATCGCTGACGCGGTGAATATCGCGGATACCTTCTAGAGTTCCGATTGCGCGGATATCAAAGTCTTTTTTACCGACGCCGATGAGGTAGTCTGCAAATTGAGTTTTGACATCATTGGTGCTGTATCCGATTGCTTCTAAGCGTTGGTGTAGCTTTTCGGATTGAGCTTCTGTTATATTTTTTTCGAGTTGTATAATCATTTTTATTAGTTGTCGGTTGACCGTTGTCAGTTGACGGTGGTCTTGTGGGTGATTTTAATTTTCAGTTCTAAACTATAACTTCTCCTCTAATCTTCCCCACAAATTCTTTCGTAGTCTCCGCCACATCCTCACCTGCTCCCAAAGCACGGATAAAAGCACTTCCGATAATCGCACCACGCGCATATTCGCTGGCTGTATCAAATGATTTTTTATCAGAAATACCAAAACCAATCAAACGCGGATTGCGCAAATTCATGGCATTGATGCGGTTAAAATAAGCAATCTGAGCTTCCGAAATACCTCCAGAACCACCAGTAATCGCCGCAGATGACACCACATAAATAAAGCCTTCCGTTAGTTCATCTACTTTACGAATACGGTCTTCCTTCGTCTGTGGCGTGATTAAAAAGCTAACGGTAAGTCCTGCTTCTTCAATCATTTTACGATAGAAATTTTCGTACTCATATATTGGTAAATCAGGTAAAATTAAACCATCTACTCCCACTGCTGCTGCACGTTTAAAGAATTTCTCTTCGCCATATTGCATGACTTGATTGAAGTATCCCATCATGACTAAAGGAACTTGTGTATGCTGACGGACGCGTTCGATTTGTTCGAAGAGTAAGTCCACATTCATTCCGTTTTCTATGGCTGCTGTTCCACTTTCTTGGATTGTTGGTCCGTCGGCGAGTGGGTCGCTGTAAGGCATTCCTATTTCTATTAAATCTACGCCTGATTGAGCGAGATTTAAAATGACGGTCTCTGTGTCATTCAGGTTTGGATAACCTGCTGTGAAATAGATGTTTAGTATGTTGTTTTTCTTCTGTTGGAAGAGTTTTTTTATTCTGTTCATTTTTTAATTTCTATCAAAATTACCACGCGGATGTTCTCCTGTTTTATCTTTATATGCTTCAATAAATTCGTTCTCAATCACTTTCGCCTTCTTGCGTCCAGGAATATTTCGGATTAGAATACGTCCGAAAAAGCGTAACCAATCAACAAAAGAATTACCGATTTTCACTTGATTACGTAAACGAAGAGAATATCCGTCTTCGTCAATTTCGTCTGCGCTAATTCCATATTTGTAAACGGAATTATCTGTTTTATCAATGATTTCGTATAAGTGATGAGGTAAAGGGTTTTCGGTTTTATTACCGTGTCCTACCCACTTTTTTCTTTTTTGGGGAGTCATTTATTATTTTTTTAGCCAGCCGTTCTTATTGGAAAAAGTCTCATAATTGAATGTGGATATGTAATTAAACTCCTTACCCGTTTTTCTTTTATAAGCCTTGGTAGCTAAAGAAAGCAAAGGCTCAAAAGTTAAGTTTTCGGGCATTTCCTTTGGGGTAGCTAAAACACTTTCGTAAGCATTTTCCCCATTTGCAACAACACAAGCGCGAGCGTATAAAAAAATATCAACAGAGAAATAATTACCGTTTCCATAAGCATTTTCGCCTGCATTCTCGGCAATCACACGGGTATCCAGATTGTATAATTTTTCGGATAATAAATCTTCAAAAGTGTAAATATGTGCTATCGGCAGACCCGACAAATAGGCAATCGCAGGCTCTAAAATATCACTATCTTTTTCTTTTGAAAAGTCTAAACAATCAATAATTTTCCAAAATTCAGATTCAGAGATAGCTTCATTATTCGGTTGCTTATTAACCGTAATCTCTAACTCTGCCGCCCCGTACTTCTCTTTCATATCTGTTATGAAGTCAGGCGTGAGTTTATCTACCTGTATTTTAAATGTTGCTGGCATAATTTTACTTTTTCCAAATTTAACCTTTTTTTCTTACTTCTCAAACAAAATATCGGTAATCAAACTCTTCTAAACCGACTACTTTTATCAATATTTGTCATTCAAAACAAAAAAATCTAACTCTAATACTTATCCAAATACTTCTCAAAAGTAGCCAAATCCTTATCCCCTCTACCTGACAAACAAACAACCAAAACATCACTCTTATCATATTCCATCACATCCAAAGCCGCAAAAGCATGTGCCGTTTCCAAGGCAGGAA
>CALDUB010000485.1 GCA_937923465.1 uncultured Saprospiraceae bacterium | reverse complement strand
AACATGAGTTTTCCTCCCAATGCATAAACGAGTTCTTTATACTCAACCTCTCTTAACTGTTCAATTACTTTTTCGTACTCTTGCTTGTGGAAATATACCTTTGCTAAATTATAATTTTTTGCGTTTTCGCGGTGTTCTTTTGGTAGTTTTTCGGTGTATACTTGAATGAAATTTTCAGTCCAAATGAATTCTTTCACTATTAAACCTAGTGTAAGAATATTTTTATAAACACCCAATTTCAAATCTTCATCTCCTGGAAGGATATCTCGCTCTATCATTGTTTTGTAAATATTGAACGTCTCTAATATAAAAGATGTGTTACCTCTGTTTATTTGCAGCGCACAATAGTTTTGAAGACAATAGTATATATTTCTTAACTCCTTTACTGTTATTTCATGTTCATGCTTTATTAACAAATCAATAAGTAAACGGAACTGAGTAATTCCTCCTTTTTCTAAAAGAAGCAGAATTACGTTGTAGTATAAAAAGATTAAGGGTTCTTTAAATGAATCACTTTTTTCAACAAAACTTAAAAAATCTACAGGAAGACTAAATTCTGCTTGAATGGGTTGAGCGTTTTTATAATTTAGAAATGCAAAATAAAATTTCAACTTAATTAATAGGTAATGATTATCAAGAAAGTGATTTGCTGAGTGTAAATTCTCTAATTTATTATTTTGAGGTGCTGTTAAATCTCGAAATTCGTGGTTAATCATTTCAATTGAAAAAACTTCAAAAAAATACTCTGGACTCTGTAGTTTCTTAGTTGTTCCCTCTTTTATCTTATTATATGTTTGAAGAAAATGCAGTTCTAATGTTTTAGTTTTAAGAGATTCTAGTAAAAGAATATTTTCTACGGATGTTCTTTTTTCCATTTCTTCTTGTACCAAGAAACTCTCCGCTAATCTTGTCATCTCCGAAGAAAGTCTTCTCAGTTGAATATCTTTATAAGATTTCGTTCCAAATAACTGAACCCAAATAGCTGTTTTAGATATATCTCGTTTTGCCTTCAATAAAAAATAAAGCTGAATAATTTGCTCATTTTCATTAAAGTAAGGTGATTTTAAAAATTTCTCAAATCGTGTAAACTGCGATTTTGAAAAAGAATTTAGTAAGTTTAATAATTTTTTACTCAACATAAGCAACCAAAAAGTCGTGTTAATTATTTGATTATCAGTTTTTTACATTAAAAACAAACAATATTTATTTGGGACAAATATATTCTTTTGTTCTTTTATTTACATGAAAAATATGGCACTTTTGTAAATAATTAAACATTTGATGCAGCACAAGTCGCTTTTTTCGCATCTTTATATTGTATTCCGCCCAACTTTTTTGATAGAATACACGTCTGACTGTATATTACTTGAATAAAAAATTAACCTATGTCGCCACTTTACTTCTTTAGAAAAATGTGTTTTGCAGGACTTCTTCTCCTGTTGTCAAATACAATTGTGGCACAATGCGATCATTTGGGTATTGTACAAGACCCTGATGATTATTGTGGGTCTTACCTATTGGATTTTACTACTGGCGAACTGCTAGAAATTACTTCCGCTAATTTCAACTTACCAACAGGTTCTGTCATTGCTTATTCCTACGAACAAACAGAATCTTCATACAACTGTGGTGAATTTACAGTCAATCCTATTAATATCCTATGCATAGAAGAAATTGTTCCCGCCGAGTCTACTGAAGGAATGTGTGAGTTTACAGACTGTATTCATCCTGGAGATGCCGATGCAGATATGAAAGCGAACATTTACGACTTGCTAAATATTGGTTTGGGCTATGGTACGATAGGAATGCAAAGACCTTTGGCAACAGAAGACTGGGAAGGACAAATTGGACCCGATTGGGAGAATTACACAATAGAAGGTATAAACTACAAACACCTTGATTCTAATGGAGATGGTTTTATCAATGACACAGATATTAATGCAATCAGTGCAAACTATACCCCTGAGCAACAATTAAATATTCCTCCTTATGTAGAAGGAACTCCTGAATTGAGCGTTGAATTTTCTGTTGATTCTGTTTTCTTTGAAAATAGTGGACCAACTGAAATAGAGGTTACTGCTACAATTAATCTAGGAACAGCTGATTTACCAATCGAAGATTTGCACGGTTTAGCTTTTATGCTAAAATATCCACAAGATTTAGTCCCTCCTCACTCTGTTGACTCAGAGTATCATACTGAAAGTTTTCTAGGTGAGGAAGAATCCGTGTTATGGTTAGAAAAGGATTTGTACGAATTAGGGAGAAATGATATTGTCGTTTCTCGCAAATCAGGCTCTGACATTACTGGCGGAGGTGGTATTTTAACAACAAATTTTATAATAATAATCGATATTATCGGAGGTCGCGCAGAAAACGAAACGCCATTCACTGTACAACTCAGTAATATTGTAGGCGTAGACGGAGCAGGGAATCCTATCAATATCAACGCTGCAACAGATGCTACTTTCATTATAGTTGATAATACTACCTCTGCGACCAACGACCCCGTCTTAGCAGCAAAAACAAAAGTATCTCCTAATCCTGCACAAACACAGGTTCTAATCAATACAGCAGACTTGAATACAGAAGAGATTGAAATCTTCGATACTTTCGGACAATCTGTACTGCTACAAAAAGCGCAAGTTGGTCAAACGACTCTTGATATTTCTGCTTTGCCGACAGGAATGTACATGGTATATGTACGTGCGGACGAAGGAGTGGTTGTTAAGAAACTTATGGTTAATTAATAAGTTAACTATGAACCATAAACGGTTTAACAATGAACCCCGCCTCAGTAAAAGCTATACTGAGACGGGGTTCATTGTTTATAGTTAAATCGTTCATAGTTTCTACTCTTCTTCTCTCACAAATACAGGTCTTTTTCGCTGATTGCGCGGATGAAAGCTCATTATCGTCTCCCTCAAGAAATCATTGTCTAAGTGCGTGTAGATTTCTGTCGTCAAAATACTTTCGTGTCCTAGCATGTCCTGTACTGCCCGCAGATTTGCGCCGCCTTCTACCAAGTGCGTCGCAAAAGAATGCCGAAAAGTGTGTGGACTAATATTCTTTTCTAATCCTGCCGCAGCTGCTGCTTCTTTCACTATCATAAAAACCATCACGCGCGACATTTTCTTTCCGCGTCTATTTAAGAATAGAACATTTTCAAATTCTTTTGGAATCTTTAATTGATTGCGGACACTATTTCGATAAAAATTTATGTGTTTTATCGCTTCTTCCCCTATCGGGACAATTCGCTCTTTATCATTCTTTCCTACGACTTTAATGAAACTAAGGTCGTCTTCCTTTACCTTTTCGTAGATATTAGAAATACGCATATTTATCAACTCCGTCACCCGTAATCCACAGGCATAAAGTGTCTCTAACATTGCTCGATTGCGGGTGCCATGGTCTGTACTCAGGTCAATAGTTGCAATTAGACTTTGGACCTCTTCATAAGTCATCACCTCTGGCATTTTCTTACTCATGCGAGGCGTTTCTAAGAGTGCTGTCGGGTCATCGTCTATGACGTCTTCTAAGAGTAAATGCTTGTAGAATGTCTTGACACCTGACAGCATTCGAGCTTGTGAACGGGCAGTGAGTCCTAATTCATTCAAATAATTAATGTAGCCAACTAGATTTTCTCGAACGATTTCTTTTGGAGAGAGGTCTAATTCTTTTATTTGTAAATATTCAGTGAATTTGGTGATATCTCGTAGGTACGCCTCTACCGTATTACCTGAGAGCGAGCGTTCGAGCTGTAAGTATATTTTGAAACTGTTAATTTCGGGTGTCCAGTTCATATTAAATTGTGTAGTTGATAAAAACGAGTATCAGTAATTTTATGTTAAGTAGAACGAAGGTAGTTGGAATAAGGATAGAAAGCAAGATTAGCTAATATGGAAAAAACAAATTTTAACATTTCCCCAACAGGGGGCTTTCCTTTTTCAGCATCAATAAGGCAAACGAACCAAATTTGAAATTAATATTCTCTGACAAATCTCCCCGCGATGCGGGAGAAGCAGTGATTTGTCAGAGAATTAAGATTAAAGTATTGCCTTATGAAAAAGCTATTTCTATTTTCTGCTCTATGCGGAATATTTCTCTTCTCTAGTTGTAACCAAACAGTAATTGTCTTGCCTCCGTGCGAAGAATTTAGATTAGGTACTGTCTGTTTTGATAATAATACGGATAGAGAAATTCGAATTATCATTGACAATAATAAAGCTGATATCCTCCCCTTTTCTAGTGTTTGTTTTGAAATGGAAGAAGGTTGGTATGACTATACTGGTAAACGCTTATTGAAACGCTGGCGCGGGGATGTTTTTATAGATAGATGTCAAACCGTTGGGATTGGATTGTTTGATTAAGAAAAAGATTTTAGATTTTAGACGTTGGACTTTAGATATTCAGGTTAACTATCTAAAATCTAAGGTCTGAAAAGTGTTATTTTTTCGTACATTAGCTTCTCAAACCGAGAACAAAACACGAAAAATAAACTGTTCTTTGATAAATTCTCCCGTGATACGGGAGAATTTTCATAGAACTCAATATACAAGACATGGACGGCGCTACTGATTTCCGACGCTTGTTCGATATTTTCCATTACCAACAAATCAAGTATCCGCGCAAGGCTGCTTTGACTTGCTACGCCGAAGAGAAAAAGACGACTTATTCGACTGAGGAATGTATCCGTTTGATAAATGAAGTGAGTGCGGGTTTACTCAATCTAGGTCTAAAAAAAGGCGACAAAGCAGCTATTCTTAGCAATGGAGGACATCCGATTTGGAATTTTCTGGACTTTGGAATGCAACAACTTGGGATTATCGTCATCCCTCTGCATGCGACTTCGTCTGGAGAGCATTTGTCCCATATCCTACGCGAAACGGAGGCAAAAGCGTGTTTTGTAAATACCTCTGAACTATTAGACAACTTAGCCAAAGTTCGGTCTGAATTAACACATCTAAAACATGTCTTCGCTTTTCAAAAAAATAATAACGTCCCTTCTTTCTATGAGCTTTTAGCCCATCCAACAGAGGCACAATCTGCACATTTCCACACAATGAAAGCGGCTATTCATGAAGATGACTTGGCAACTATTATTTATACTTCAGGAACAACAGGTAAGCCCAAAGGTGTCATGCTTTCTCACAAAAATATTGTCTCTAATATCAAAGCGACGATTAGTTTAGTCCCGATTAATTATTCTAAAATTACATTTAGCTTTTTGCCATTGAGTCACATCTTTGAGCGCATGGTTACCTATGCTTATATCGCTGTTGGAGCAGAGCTACATTATGCTCAAAATATAGAGACTCTGTCTGAAGATTTACAACGAATCCGACCTCATTATTTCACCTCCGTTCCAAGAATGCTGGAAAGGATGTATGACAAATTTTCAGGAAAAGGAGAAGAAAGAAGTAAGATTAAAAGACAACTATCAGACTGGGCAATCAGCATAGGAGAACGCTATAACGGTAAGCGCAGCGGTAATCTATGGTATTGGTTTCAATTGCGCTTAGCGGATATCTTAGTTTATCGAAAATGGAGAAAAGCTATTGGTGGTCGTGTAGAAGGTGTCGTTGTTGGTGCAGCCGTTTTACGTGAAAAGTTGGCGCGTTTATTCTCTGCCGCCGGTGTAGATATAAGAGAAGGATATGGCATGACTGAAACAGCGCCTGTTATATCTATGAATCATTTTGAGCCTGGTATGTTTCAGTTTGGAACGGTCGGAATAGCGGTGCCTGGCACGGAGATTAAAATCCATAATCCAGATAATCGTGGAGAAGGAGAAATATGGGTAAAAGGCTTTAATGTCATGCTTGGGTATTTTAAAAAAGAAGAAGAAACGGCACAAATTTTAACTTCTGACGGTTGGTTAAAAACAGGTGATATTGGTCGTTTGGTCAATAAGCATTTCCTACAAATCACTGACCGCAAAAAAGATATTTTTAAAACGACAACTGGAAAATATGTCGCACCTGCCAGTATCGAAAATCAACTAAAAGACTCTCCTTTTATTAATCAATGTATCGTAGTTGGTTTTAAAAAACCTTTTGTTTCTGCTTTGATTGTCCCTAATTTTGACGCTTTAAAACAATGGTGTAAGGAGAATAATGTGCATTGGACTGCGCCACAATTTATGGTAATTAACTTAAAAGTAGAACAAAAATTTAGAGCAGAAATTGAAAAATTAAATGAATACCTAGAGCCACATCAACGCGTAAAAGAGTTCTTATTACTGCATGAAGAATGGACAATTGAAACGGGAGATTTGACGGCAACGATGAAACTTAGAAGGGATAAAGTACAGAAGAAGTACGAGGGGGAAATTGAGAAGATGTATATGAGCTAAAAACAAAATGCCGATTCAAGAAATAGATTTCTTGAATCGGCATTTGACTTATAAGTAGCGTTTACTTAATGCGTAGATTTATCTGGAGCAGCTACTGCCGCATGAAAATCCTTCGCTACTATGGCTGCATATTTGTCTAATAATTCTAAAACACGCTCCCGGCTTTTTGACTTTACTATCATACCTACGTGATGCGCTTTATCAATTTTCCAGACAACTTCTTTGTCATTGAATACAGACATGTCAGGATGCTCAAAACGAGAAAGTGAAACAAGAATACCTGCGTAATCTTTCTTAACCTTCGGCAATTTATACTTCTCCCCTTTCAACATTGCTGTCTCAATTTTCGCCCATTCTGCCCATAAACTAATGCCTGAAGACATCTCTACCATTTCAGCTACGTGTGCGCCGCCTACCCGCGATGCAGTTTCTAGAAAGTAAAATTTTCCGTCCTCGTCAGACTTGATAAATTCAGTGTGAGAAGCACTATATTTCATCCCAAAGGCAGTCATTACCTTCTCTGTTTCTTTCTGCAATTGCTTATCGTCATCTCCATAAAAAGGGACAACTACAGAGCGAAAAATTCCTCCTCCATGAGCTACCTCCATTGGTGTAGACAAATACTGAGAACCACGAGAAAAAACAACTTTACCGTCTACACTCAAAGCATCAGAGTGATAAACCTTACCTGCTTTAAATTGCTCGACAAGATACTCATGACGCTTGTCGCCTAAAGCATGTACTACTTTCCACAATTCATCTCCACTGTGCACCTTGGTAATTCCAGTTGCAGATGCCTCTCCTCTTGGCTTGACCATCCAAGGGGTTGGGGTATTCGCAATGAAATCATTTATCGCATCGTCTGTGAATAAAGAAGAAAATGGCGGTACATTAATTCCAGACTCTTGTGCTTTCATGCGCATTGCCAACTTATCACGGAAGTGACGTGCTGTCGTTTGCCCCATACCTGGCAGGCGAAACTCCTCGCGTAACATCGCTGCTTTTTCTACATCAAAATCATCTAAGGCAACAATACGGTCTATCTTTTTCTCTTTCATCAAATACGCCATTCCTTTGATTAAAGTCTCAAAGTGTTCTGGTGTATTTTCATCCGTTGAAGTATAGAAAGTTTCGTCAATATACTCGTTTGGCCAAGGTTCATTTTTCAAAGACTCGCGCGTCAATAAGTAAACGTTATTACCCATTTCTTTACTTGCTTTTAAGAAAGCAGAACCTTTGAAATAACAAGAGATGCAGAGGAAATTCATTTTGCTTTTTTTAGATATGAAATATGATAATCAAGTTTACTTGCTCACGTAGTTTTCGATGAATTGCAATAACAAGCGTACACCAAATCCAGTAGCGTTTCTATCCGAACCAAATTCATTTGCCGTTACAGATGTTCCTGCAATGTCAACGTGCGCCCAATTCGGATGTTCGTTGACAAAATGCTCTAAAAACTTAGAAGCGGTAATACTTCCCGCTATTGGTTTGCCACTATAATTACGGACATCAGCAACGTCAGATTTTATCATCGGTTTGTATTCATCCCACATCGGCAGTTGCCACAGTTTTTCGCCTGTTTGAGTTCCTGCATCAATTAAGCTTTTGGCTAAGTTATCATTTTTAGTAAAAAGTCCACCTGCAGCATAACCCAAAGCGCGGATGACACTACCTGTCAGTGTAGCAATGTCAATCATTACGTCTGGTTTGTAATTTTTGTTGACATAAGCCAATCCGTCTGCTAAAGTTAAACGACCTTCGGCATCTGTATCAATAACCTCTATCGTCTTTCCTGCATACGAACTAATAACATCCGAAGGCTTATACGAAAGTGCGTCGACAGAGTTGTCTGTTGCACCAACTACAGCGATAAGATGTACTGGGAGTTCTAATTTGGCAGTCATTTCGATTGCGCCAAAAACTGCTCCCGAGCCTCCCATGTCACTTTTCATTAAGTGCATATTTGTAGAACCTTTTATAGACAAACCACCTGTATCAAAGGTGACTCCTTTTCCCACTAATGCTATTTTTTTAACATTCTTTTTCGTCTTTGGTTTGTACTCCATGACAATAAAAACAGCTGGGTCTTCACTCCCTCTATTGACTGCCAAAAGTCCGTGTAGACCTTCTTTTTCTATTTCTGGCTTTTGCATGACACGTACCGAAAAACCACTTTCTTTTCCTGCTTTCACTGCATAAGCTGCCATGTCTTGTGGGCGCTTTTTGTTAGCTGGCTGATTAATCAGGTCAAATACTTTGCGAAGTGTATCCGCTGTTTTTTGAGCGCGGTCGGCAGATTTTTCAACAGATTTCAAATCTGATTTTTTAACACAAACATCAAGCTGTGCTTTTTTTGTATCTAATGGAACAGCCTTCTTTGCTCCAGTCTGATAAAGATTAATATTATAAGTTCCAAGAAAGAAACCCGTTAAGATATTTTCGACAAGAACAGCAACTTTACCCAAGGTTAAGTTGAGACTAAGATTTGCAGCTAATTTTTCTTTACGGTGGTGAATGAAACTGCGACAAGTTTGGATGACTTTGTTCCCGTCAGGATTTTCGCCCAAACCTAAAAGGAAAATATTTTCTCCTTTTGCACCATAAAAAGAATGAATTTCCTTATTATTTGCTTCAAAATCATGTACCAACGCATCAATTGACACACCTGTCGTCGCGGCAATTTTGGAAAGAGTATTCTTTAACTTCTTGTCCTTTAAAATTGGAAAGACTAAGGTATTAGATAAGGTCTTATCGGATGTCGTAATGTTGATTCGCATTGGTTTCATTTTACAACGTAATATTTAAGTAAGTAGCACTATTTATTTACGTTGATTTCAAATTAAAAATTTCTGCAAAAGTAGCCGAAAGTCATTGATTATAAAAGAGTTTTGTATTTTGATTTTTTGATATCTAAAGAGTATCGAGTCAAAAGATGGCTTATTAGGCTTTTTATCAAAGCGAGGGAAGTAAGAAAAATCACTTTTTGAATATTTCTATTCAAAAAGTCTTATATTTTCGTCTCACTTTTGCTTGTTTCATTAACGATTATTAACTTTGGACATTAAGGAAGTTGTCTGATTACTTAATCTAAAGTAAATCGTTTTCACTTATTTAATCATTTACCCTCGATAGCTGCTAAGTTAATTGTATATTTGTCAAATATGAGGGTATATTTTCCTCTCCTTATCATTATAACTTCACTATCCGTACCATATTAGTCACTTATCCACAAAGAAAAAATTAGAAAGCACAGGAAACCAAATGTTTAAAACTTACAAGTAAAAGTATTTTATTAACTAACACATGAAAGACTAAAATATAACAGTTTAAATTCAAAAAATCACCCTTTAACACCCTCTTATCCACATCCAAAATATTTTATTTTTTTCGTATTTCATTTCATGTGTCCAAATATATATTGTCTCTATGGCTAAAATAATGGTATTTATTGACGGTACTTGGTTATATAGCAATCACCGAAATTTACAAGAAGCTTATGGTGATGAATTTCAAATCGATTATGGAAAACTACCAAGTACTATTGGCAAAATTGTTTCTGAAAATCTGGGAGGAGCAGATGTAGATATAGTCAGGACTCACCTTTATGGCTCTAATGCCCGAAATTATGCGGATGATGACCGTGATATGGTTTTTAGAAGAAAAGACTTTTTCAACCTACTCCGTGAAGAGTATCACTACGAGGTTGATGTTTACGAGATTGATTATAGAGGGCGAAGACTAAGACGAAAAGACCGTGAATTAGGTGATGACTTTGTGCCAGAAGAAAAATGTGTTGACATTGCTTTAGCTTCGTCTATGATGTTTTATGCGGCACTGCCTTATGCTTATGATATTGCGGTATTAGTAGGTGGCGACCGTGATTATATTCCTGCTTTACAACGCGTGAGACAACTAGGAAAAAGGGTTGTCATTGCCAGTATAAAGAATTCTTGTCCTAGAGAATTTAGAGATACTTCTAATCCTCTAGGTGTCCGTGATTTTGATATGGTCTGGATGGACGATAAAAAAATCATGGAAGAGTATAAACTGGAAGCGATTAAAAAGTGGGTTATCTGTCGTTCGCCTTTGCATAAGACAGAAAATCCTGTCTGGACGGATGAATTTGTCCGCAAAAGTCGCCCGTACTACTGTAGGGAGTGTCGAGAAAATATGCGCCGTCAGCGCGAGGAGTATTTCCAAAGTGAAGATAATGGTGCTTTGAGTGAAGGGGGATTTGTACCACCAGAAAAAACTCCTGCTCCTCCTCTTAAACCTATTCGTTCCTCGACTCCTCGTCCTTTAGCTCCCATAGAAATTAAAAATGAAGATAAAGTAGAGGAAGAGGACGACGGATTAAGAACGGGTGATTTATACGATGGTATTGTAAAGAAAATTACGGATAGCTTTGGCTTTATAGGTACAGAGGCAGGTGATTTTTACTTCACAGTACAAGATATGGCTGCGGGTTCAGAGTTTCATTATATTCAACCAGGTACGCGTGTAGAGTTTATCGTGGGTCGTTTGCCAAATCCTTTATTTAGAGGCGGTCGTGGCAATGGTAATGCGGAAGAAGTTACGGTTACTTATTAGACTTCTTACCCCTTATAAATACAAAAAGTCCGTCAGTTAGATACTGACGGACTTTTTTAGTGTAAGTACTCAGACACGATTATTTCGATAAAAGATATGCCGTATTTACTTTTCGCAATGACACTGATAATCCGCACTTTATTTTCTTTTAACAGATACAAATATGGCATATCTAAACTCCAAAATAAAAATCGCGCCCTCTCCAAGGAAAGGACGCGACCAGTCATATTTCTAAATCATTAAGACTAAGAAACTTCTTTGAAACTCATGATTAAATTTTCAGACAAATTCTATGATTTGTATAATCGAAAATAACAATATTAAGCCTTTTTCTTTGCTACGAATTCTTTAGCCCATTTAGTCGTCACAGATTTTGGACGCTCTAATGGACCTCCCAATGCACGTGACCAACATAAGGCGGCTACGACACCCAATGCACGAGAAACACCAAACAATACAGTATAGAAGCTGTATTGGTCTAATCCGTAATGGATTAACAATGCGCCAGAGTGAGAATCAACATTTGGCCAAGGGTTTTTAACCTTACCCAAACTATCCAAAATCGGAGGTACTACTTTAAATAGTTTCCAGACTACCTGTACTATTTCGTCATCTTGTAAGTGCTCTTCAGCAAATACTTTCTGCGCAGTAAAGCGTGGGTCTGGCTGACGCAAAACTGCGTGACCGTAACCTGGAATTACTTTACCTGCTGCCAATGTACTCTTCACATACTCTGCAATCTGCTCTTCGCTTGGATTGCGTGTACCGAGTGCATCTACCATTTTCAAGATAAATTTAATTACCTCTTGGTTCGCCAAACCGTGTAGCGGTCCTGCCAAAGAACCCATTGCACCTGCAAAAGACAAGTAAGGGTCAGCCAATGTAGAGTTAATCAAAAATGCCGTGTGTGCAGATGCATTTCCACCTTCGTGGTCAGCATGAATAGTCATGTACAGACGCATCAAGTCGGTGAAAGTCTCATCTTTGAAACCTAACATGTGCGCGAAGTTCGCTGCCCAGTCTAATGTCAAATCTGGTGCGATATGGTCACCATTGTGGTAAGAACGACGGTAGATATATGCTGCTACACGTGGTAAACGTGCAATCAAGTTCATTGCATCTTCAAAAGTTGCATCCCAGTATTCGCCTTTACTCATACCTTCTGAGTAGCGCTTAGAAAAACAACTATCAGTCGCCATTGACGTAATCGCCAAGTTGAACTGAATCATCGGGTGTGTATCTATTGGCAAAGCGTCCAATACTGTAAAAGTATGCTCTGGCACGTGAGAACGGCTAATCCATTGCCCCGTCAACCAACGTACTTCTTCTTCCGTTGGAATCTCTCCAACCAACATCAACCAAAATAAACCTTCGGGCAGCGGTTCTTTACCGTCACCTGTTGGTAATAATTCTTTTAACTCAGGAATTGAATAACCGCGGAAACGGATACCGTCTTGGGCATCTAATTCAGATGTTTCATAAACCATAGTTTTGATACCGCGCGCGCCACCAAATACTTGACTTAATTTTACTTCTCCGACGACTGTGTCACCGTGCTCTTTGAGCATTGCTCTTACTTCCGCTTTTAGTGCGGTGGATTGCTCTTTAAATTTTTCCTTTAAAACGTTCATTGATTTGATTGATATTGATAGTTCTGTATGACTCTAACTTTGCATGATGAGTTTTGAATTTTGAGAAATAAATAGTCAAAATTTAAAATCCCCCATTTTAGTAGCCACTTTAGAATGGTTAGTACTGGTCAAGGCTGAGATTTCAGTTCCTCTTAAAAAATAACGTAAGAGAAAACTAAAAGTTTTCAAGGTGCGAAATTAACAAATATATTGCGGTTTTGCTTGAAAAAATAAGCTTTTGTCATAAACGCAAAAAAGCGATTGAGAAGTATTAATCTTCTCAATCGCTTTTTTGTAGAATTTATCTTTAAAAATCACAATATGATTTTTAATAAAATTGATTATCAATGAGTTATACTCATTCAAATTTCACCATTTATAATTAATTCTAGTCAATCTGAGCCAATGCTTCTTGAATTTCTTCTTGTGATGCACCCGCCGCTTTCATTTCAGACATAACATCTGCTTCTTTTTGACGGCGCTCTTTGCTTTTTGCGAAGAAAACTTCCATTTGGTCTTTATTCAAAAGACGTTTAATACTTGCATCAGTTCCGTAGCGAATTGCTTTCAATTTCTTGATGTAAGTTGCACGGTCAGTTGATTTTAAAGATTGAATTTCCGTCAAGTTACGTGCTTTACGCTGCTGAATAGTCAACATTTCTGTCTTTTGTGCATCATCTAATGAATAAGCACTTGCCAAATCACTCGCTGTTTTTTGAGCATTGAAAGACTGTGCCTGCATTGCAGTAACAAAAAGTAAAGCGACTATTGCTGTCAAAAATTTCTTAATCATCTTCGTATTTTTGGTTTTTTAACAAATTCCAGAAAAAGGAACCTAGTTAAAGAACGATATTTTATCGGTTCTATTCTTTGAAAAATGAAACCTGTTCAATTTCAGTTTGTAAAATTATGAAATAATCCTCAATAGATGGACGATTTGAGCAGTAATATTTGTTGGCGAATCGTTAATTTCGTCAAATAACTTGCATCTATGGTACAAATATGACTTTTCCACTTGCTGCAAATTCTTCATCTAAATAGATTTTGTAAAAATAAATGCCATCTGGTAGTCCTTTTCGTTGTAAAGCAACTTTACTATCTGTGAAGGTTTTTAAATAAGCCATTCTTCCGTTTACATCGAAAAAGTCTATTCGCCCTGTGTGGAATTGAAGCCCTGATAGACTTAATTGAAATTCATCTTGAACTGGATTTGGAGAAATATCTGCTTGCAAATTTTCTTTAAAAATTTCTGAGGTACTTGTCACATCTATAAATTTTTCTCCCAATTCATGAAAAGCAGTATTTGTAACGACCGCCTCATTAAAATCAAAATATATGTTAGCCGTATTTTCAATAACAGTCCCTAATTCTAAATTTTCTTTTTGTGAAATTTTAAATTGGACAAACCCATGAGAAGCCACTTCATTGACAAAACTATCTGGCAGTAAGATATTTTCGAATAAGAATTCTAAGGTGTCTGCGCCACGAATATTCAGTTCATAAGAATGACTACTCGCACCAGGACGTAGCGTCGTAATATCTAATTCGGGCGCCAAAACATCATCAATGCGCACAGTGAATGCCGTATCTGTCCCTGTATTTTGAAAACGAATAAGGTATTCTATGTCCTGTCCTTTATCTATGTAATGATTATCTCCATAGCCGCGCGGAGTGCCTGCTTTATCATTAGGGTCATAGGCGCCTGTAACGACTATGCAATCTATGGAAATCCAGTTATTGTTTTCATCTAGAGGAAATTGTGTTATAAATCCTTGACTTACTCCTCCTTGCTCATTTACTCCACAGGCTTCAACAAAAGAACTTGGTGATGAAAAACCTGGATGACCAACAACTTGCATCGTCTGTATTACGTAGGTAGAGCCATTAGCAGGAAAAGACAATGATAAAATGGCACTTGCATCTAGTTCAAAATCAATCGGCTCTGAATAATACAACTCTCCATCCTTCATTACAATATAATTTAAAGGCTCATCCATATCTGCAGTACCAACATTTTGGATGTTAAAAATAACTTCTTCCCCGTTACATTCTCCAGATATTTCGACGCTTGCGCCATTCCAAATAGGGTCTGGAGTACATGGGTCGTGTGGGTAGATAATAGCTTGATTGCAAATAGTTTGTCCAAGTTCTGCATCACAAGAAGTCTGAATATCTATCCAAAAGTTACCACATTCCCCAATTGAAACCGTCCCAATATCAAAGCGATATAAGTTTGGTTCAAGATTAATATACTCTATTGTAGCACCTAGCACTAATATATCTTCATCAAAAGTAATCTCAATGTAAGCCTCCTCTGCTGGAATTGTACCATCATTACAATAACTAATAGCATAACTCGACTCAAAACAAGGACGAAATGCCCCCGCAGCTAAATCTACAGATAACAATGAACAATCAATAATTGGATTTAAAGCAAAGTTAGCAATAACGGTTTCTTCTTCAACATCTAGAACAATCTCTTGTGTAAAACAATTTCCCCATATCTCAGTAAGTGGGTTTAGAGCCTCAACTTCGTAAGTCCCCGTGGGTGTACGTAGGGAAAAATTACCCTCGGCATCTGTCATAGCAAAAGTCTCATTTTCTGTATTTACAGCTCTTATCATCTTTCCTGACAATACGGTTTCTGAGTCATCATAAGAGCAGTTATCATTTTCGTCCTTGACAAGTTTTCCGCTAATTGTTGCGCAGTCTCCGTAGTACCCCGTAACTTCTATACTGTCCTGTGAAGTACAACCATGTAAATCTGTTACGGATACAGTATAAATACCTGGCGTATCAACTATTAAAAGACCTGAAAAAGAGAATTGACCTGTTGACCATTCATATCCGGTTATAGAAGTAGAAGCCTGATAAGTAGATGCCACTAAAACAGCTTCCTGATTATCACAGTTGATTTCATGATCAAACGGAAATATTTCTACATAAAAATCATTAGCACTCACTTCAAATGTTTCATTAAATGTACAGTTATCCGGAGAGGTTAAAAATATTTGATAAATACCCGCTTCATTTGTATTAAATGGGTACGTTTCTGCGGGATTTTCTGTGTTAGATATCATAAAAAAGGAGTAATCATCAGGAGCGATACAATTAATCGTTATTTCCTCTCCTGAACATAATACTCCGTTGTTTCCTACTTCGATAATAGGTATCATCTCAAATAAAATCGGTGTCCCAACCGCCACACTCAAACAAGGGTCATCTAAGTCAATAAATCCGCTATCTGTCACATTTCCAACTAGAGCAGAGACGTAATAAGTCGTTCCGTATTCCATGCCTGTCTGAAAGGCAATACTGACACTAGGCACAAACGCGATAACATTACCTAAACTATTAGACGCAGAGTCGTGAATGGCGTAAACAAGAGTGTCATCTACTTCTAATACAACCTCTGTAGGAATAGGTATATCAATGCTTCCAAACATGCAATCCGCTAACAAAGTAGAGCTCATCGTTCCCGCGTTAGAGGCACATTGCGCGTGTAGGTTTGTTGAGAAAGCAATAAAAAGGAGAGTAAAAATTAAGTGTCTTTTATTCATGGGAGAGGTGTCTTATTATTAGATTAGATTTTATTTTACGAACTACCGCTGCGCCCCTCCAGCTATCCAATCTTTGATATTCTGAATATACTCTTCTCTTTTTTCTGTGTAATCAGAATCAGGCTCTAAGGCTAAAGGCATAATTCCCGAATTATTATCAATATCATAAGTCACTCGCGCTACTAACTGAGAGGCATCCACATTACCAGGTACTACACGGAAAGTAAAACTATTAGAAGGGTCATTCTTGATAACAGGATGATTGACTAGTGTATTGTAAGTGCTTTCTAAAGTGCGAAAGTCTGGCTCAAAAGTCCCGTCGTGACAACCCGAATTTGCACAGGTTGGCTTGAAGACATTCTGATGTAAACCAGATAAAGATGTAGCTTCTAGTTCAATCTGCATTTCGTCTTCGCCGTTTGGATTGATTGTATCGTCAAAAGGATTCGCTGGAGCGTCCTTTTTACAAGCAGAAAAGAGCAGAGTTAATGCGATGAATAGAAAACTTGTTTTTTTCATTTTTTCGTAGTTTTATCATCAAAGATAAGACTTTATCATGAATGTCGTAGACATAAAAAAGACCGAAATCAAGTCGTCAAACTTAATTTCGGTCTTTCATGATAGAAAAACAGATTAAAAAGTCGCTAAAAAAGCACGGTACTCTTCTGCATTTTTAACACCATCCAAGCCGCACTCATCTGCCATTAGATTTATTCTATCAATACGTTCTTCATTATCTTCTGCGGGACGCATCTCTAACCACTCCAATGTTTCATCTGGAAATTGTTGCGATTTTTCTATGATTTTGACAATGCCACGTGGCTCATAAACAAATGGACATAAAACCTCCACCGAAAATTCATCTGCCGTTTGTACATCTTCTTTTTCATATGCTGATGTTGGAAATACTTCTGCCATTTTTCTAGTATCCGCTTGTCCATTCCCTAAGATGATATCTCCTAGTTCCTTCGAACTAAATTTACTTTCGAGCAAAGCCGTTGACATGCCTTTTTCTACATAGGCAAGTTCATGCGCCAAGAGACTAATTAACTGACTTTCACTTTCTAAGTATTTTAATAGACCAGAATAGATATACAAATGCCCATTTGGCAAAGCAAAAGAAGTAGTCTGACTATTATCATCAATAATTGAAATCTGCCAATCGTAAACAGTTCTACTTGTAAACGGAGAAGTCGTGACTACAATGTCTAACATATCTTGTAGATAGGCTGTAGCTTCTGGTGCTTCAGCAGCAGACAAGGTTGGATATATTAATTTGGCTTCGTCATCTAGAGCATTTCCAATCTGTAGATTATGCTCTGGCGTATACTCATCCAAAGAAATACTCCCAATAGTGGGAGCTTCATCACGACAAGCTGTTAATAATAAAGAAAAGAAAATGCTTGTAAGAAAAAATTTATTAGTCATAGTTATCTCGTTTTTTGTAAAAAAAACTAATGAAAAACGAGGGGGATAAAATCTGATTTTACTTCAAAACAGACTCAACCCTTTATTGCACCAAATAACATTCCAATCATTTTTTTATAATATGTTATTTAAGAATTAAAGTAGAGCAGTCAGAAACGAAGAAATTTTGAGCGAGTAGCCAAGCCTTGACAGCTAAAAATGCTTACGTAACGCGGTAGAAATAGATTCAGAATTTTTGGAAAGAGATTTCGTTCTCAGTTTGGGCTCTGAAAACCGCAGAAGTGTTGATATTTTTAGGCTTTTCAAAGTGCAAAATAGCTTGTCCCGAATACTTTCGGATAGGCGTCAGGTTTATTTTATGATAATATGTAAAGCATTAACTTTCAATTAAAAAAATTCAAGTTGAAGTTTCTTGTCTATTTTTTCTTCTTCTTTTCTGGGTTTGCTTGCGTTAGCAAAAGGGTATGC
>CALDUB010000484.1 GCA_937923465.1 uncultured Saprospiraceae bacterium | reverse complement strand
GACCAGAAAAATTCTGGTACAGATACATCGAAAGTATAAGGCGTTTTTTGTAGATAAGTGTCCGTTTTGTCTATGCTGACGAGGTCTTTTATCCAATTCAGACGATTACAAATACTTTTGTGCTCGACGGCAACGCCTTTAGGTTGTCCAGTTGAGCCAGAGGTATAAATGACGTACGCCAAGCTGTTAGGCGTAGTATTTAGGTTTAAATTCTCGCTATTTTTTTGAGCAATTTGCGCCCAATCTGCATCTAGAGAAATAACTTTTGCGCCCGTATTTTTAATATTTTGTGCTAAGTGTGTCTGCGTTAATACAGCTTTCACATTGGCATCTTTGAGCATGAATTTTATGCGCTCCGTCGGATGATTTGGGTCGATAGGAAGATAAGCCGCTCCTGCTTTTAGAATGCCATAAATGGCTAAAGGCATCTCAAAAGAACGCTCCATGATTATTGCCACAACATCCTCATTACCAATATTTTGCGATTGCAAAAATCGCCCTAACTGGTTTGTTTTTTTGTTGAATTGAGCATAAGTTAAAATGCTTTCTTCAAACTGAATAGCGGACGCATCTGGTGTCTTCCCGACTTGTGTTTCGAAGAGCGTTAGCAAGTTTTGCTCTTGTGGGAAAAAGTCTTTTTTTGTATTATTAAAGCTCTTTAAAATCTTATGACGTTCCTCTGTACTTAGTATTTCACAGGCAGCTAAATCTTGATTTCTATTTTCGATAAAAGCATCTAACAACCGGAGAAAATGTTGTGGCGCATTTTGACACAACTCTGCATCAAATACTTCAGTATTCATGTCGAAGTGCAACTTAATTTCTCCCGTCGAGTCAAAATCGTGTACCTGCAAACGTAGATGATGCGCAGGGTCAGTATGTCCCGGTAAAATCCACTCAGATTTCATTGGAATACCGTTGAAATCACCGAAATTCCCGGAAATATAATTAAGCAATACATTAAAACTACCGCTTAGCGCTGGTGAACTATAACCCGATTGTGCATTCCGCAGAAAACCACTTGCTTCTGTCCGTACTCTTCGGAATAAATCCATAAAAGTATCCCCCTCTCCTACTGCCGTTTGCATTGGAAATATCTCGATAAAAACACCCGGAGTATTTTTGAAATCTGTGCTCGGTCGATTGTGAGAAGGTGCTCCGACTAATAATTCCTCTTGTCCACTTACTCGGTTTAAGTAAGCGAAAAGTACGGTCGCAAAGACATTAAACAAAGACATATCTTGCGTAAAAGCGCGTAAATCTTTTTCTTTCGTTAAGGCGCGTAGTGCTTCTGAACGAGCTGTTCCTAAGTTCACTAAAATACGCTTTGCTTGACTTGAATTTTCTTTTCCTGCTTTACCATAAAGGCGTGGTGGCGTTGGTAGGCTTTCTAATTTTTCTTGCCAATAATTAGTGACTTTCTCTTTCTTAGGCTGTTCTCTTATCGTTTTTTCAAAATTGAGATAAGACTGAAAAGGTAAAATTTCAGATGCGGCAGCTAAGTTGTTTTGCAAAGCTAAAGCGTATAATTTCGCCATTTCTTTGTACAAAACAGTTAAGGACCAACCATCTGTCAAAAGGTGATGTTGATTGAAATACCAAACAAAAGATTGCGCTGAAAATTGAATGAGTGCGCTGTCAAAAAGGATTTGAGAGAGGTCAAATGATTTTTCACTACGGGCTTTTAGCCAATCTTTAAATAGATTTTTTGCATCATTCTGATTAGATAAATCGATAAATTCTAAGTCATATTGGAGTCTATCTTGAACGATTTGTTGAGGGACACCCTCATCGGTTTTTATCACCGTTCGCATAATATCACTACCATTCACCAATGCTTGAAAAGCTGCCTGAAAAGATGGAATATCAATTTCATCTGACAACTCAAAGGTCATCGCCATGTTGTACATCGGCGACTGCGGGAGAAGCATTTGTCCCATCCACAGCAAAGTCTGACTTTGGGTTAGTTCATTGGCTTGTAGTGTCCTTTTTTCGTTCATTTCTATCTTTTTGACTCCGTTTTATGCGGTTACAGATTGGCGTACTGCCACATAATCTGACATGTCATCTACAGTCATGAAGTACTCGATAGTCATGTCTTCTGCTGGTATCGTAATTTTGAATTCTTCTTCTAGATAGGCGATAAGTTTCATGATACCGAGGGAGTCTATGAGTCCAGTGGTCAAGAGGTCTTCGTCTGCAGTTAGATTGATATTTTCTTGTCCGCTGAGAAGTTCGGTTTCGATGTATTTTATTATTTTACTTTTCATATCTATTTGTGTGCTGCTCTTGCTTGTCCACAGATTTCATCTGTGGTTATTCATGTTCAACTACTCCGTAGTTGGTTAGTTGTTTTAGGTCTATTTTTCCTGTTGGGGTTCGGGGGAATTCTTTTGTGATTAGGAGTTTCTGGGGGATGGCGTACCAAGAGAGGTGTTGTTTTAGGTGTTGGATTAGATTTTCTTCGTTTGTTGTTGCGCCATTCTTTAGGATGAGGACGGCTTCGATTAGATTTTGGTCTTCTGCGTCCTTTTTTGTGTAAACGGCTACTTCTTCTATTGCTTCATGCTTTAGTAAGGCTGCGGTTATTTCGTCTAATTCTACTCTAAAGCCGCGTGTTTTTATTTGGCGGTCTTTGCGTCCCAGAAAACTTAGATTTCCGTCGGACTCTTGTTTGACTAAATCGCCTGTGCGGTAGAATTTTTGCTCCAAACCACAGGCATTTTCTCTTTTGTAAAATGCTTTCGCATTTAGGTCTGGTCTGCCCCAATAAGCCTGCATGACAGTCGCTGAACGGATGTGTAATTCACCTGTTTCGCTTTCTTTGTCTTCTGAATCTAAGATTAGCATCTCTGTGTTATTCCACGGTTTTCCTATGGAAATCGGGTCATCGGTTTTTGGAATTTCTGAAAGATTGTAATAAGTACAAACATTGGTTTCTGTCGGTCCGTAAGCATTGCTAAAACTAGCGTGAGACCAGATATTCATTAGGCTTTTCAAGTGCTTCGTTGGGAATAATTCTCCCGCAAAAACCACCCACCTTAATGCAGACATATCTCTATTTTCTAAGCCTCCACGCTGCAGCATTTGCATCAAAGCTAAAGGCACCGAATACCAAACGGTAATTTTTTCTTTTTCAATTAACTGTGCTAAACTCGCGGGCATTTTGATATGTGCTTCGGAGGCGACGACCGTCGTCGCTCCTACCAGAGGGGCTGCAAAAAATCCCAGCGTTGAAATATCAAAGTAAATCGGTGCATGATTTCCGAAGATATCGTCTTCATTTAAATCATAAACTTCTGCACACAACTTTGCGTAAGCCATACCACTGTAATGACTGTGCATAATACCTTTTGGCGTTCCTGTCGAGCCAGATGTGTATAAAATATAGGCAGTATCTTGCTCTAAAATGGTGATATCTGGACGGGTAGATTTCTGTTTCTCGACTTCTTCCCATGATATGGTCTGAATCGAAAGTTCCGTCTGAGTACCGATAACCGTTTTTATTCCTGAGTCTTCAGTCGCAATATTTCCTATGTTTCTCTTCTGTTCCTTATTCGTGATTAAATGCTGAATGCCACAATCTTTGATAAGAAAATGCGTGCGAGAAACCGGTTGAGACGGATTAATCGGCACATAAACTGCGCCTGCTGCCATAATTCCGTACATCGCCGCTGCGGTCTCTGATGAGCGCGCCATGAAGATGCCGACACGGTCTCCTTTTTTCACCCCTAAATCCATTAACAAGTTGGCGATTTGGTGCATCTTCTGCTCCAATTTCGCATAAGTAATCGAGTGTTTTAGGCAGCGAAAAGCAACCTTATCAGGGTGCTTTTGTGCCGATTGCTCGACTAAACTTGGTAATGTGTAAGTGTATTTCATTTCAAAAATTAAACTCCCAATAAGCTTGCAATAATATTCCGCTGTATATCACTTGTCCCCGCATACAAAACGCCACCAACGGCATCGCGTAAATCGCGCTCCACACCATACTGCGTCAAATATCCTCTACCGCCGTTTGAACGAATGGCATCCATACTTGATTGCACAAAACTTTCACCCAGATGTAGTTTTAGCATTGCTGCTTCTAACATCGCAGGTTTTCCATTTTGCTTCATCCAAGCCACTTTGTAAAGTAGTAATCGAGAGGTCTCTAAACGCAATTTCATATCTGCGATTCGGTTAGAAACAGACTGAAATTTTCCAACAGTTTGTCCGAATTGTTTGCGCTCTTTGACGAAAGCAATTGTTTCTTCTAGTTGGCGTTCCATGGCACCTAGTTGGCTTGCTAAGATACAGCATCTGTCATACTCTAAGGAGTGATTCATAATGCTAAAACCCGCGCCTGGCTTACCTAAACGGCTTTCTTCTGAGACAAAACAATCATTTAGTTCAAACTCGCCAATCGGAACAGTACGCAAACCCATTTTTTCTTGCATCGGTTTTTGGATAAAGCCCTCTGTTCCTTTCTCTATTAAAAAAGCGGTCATTCCCCACTTGCCTAGTTTAGGATTTATATTCGCAAATATCAATGCCACATCTGCAATTGGAGCAAGTGTGATGTAGCACTTTTTCCCATTTAAGATATAGCCACCTTCTACTTTTTCTGCGGTCATTTTTAAGGAAAAGACATCAGAACCAGCTTCTGGCTCGGTTAAAGCGTGTGCGCCAATAATTTTTCCAGAGGTCAATCCAGGCAAATATTTTGCGCGTTGTTCCTCATTTCCAAAGTGATACAAAGGCATTTGCATCGTCCACATTTGCGCATTGAGTCCAAAAGATAACCCATTGTCTGCACAGGCATATCCGAGTCCTTCCATTGCCAAGACGGCGCGCATCAGGTCTATTTCTGCAAAACTGCCCCCATATTTTTTAGGAACAGAAAGACCTTGAATACCAAAAGAGGCGCATTTGTTCCAGCTTTCACGGGGAAAAAGACTTTTTGCGTCTGCTTCAATCACATCATATTGCAGATTGTCTTTGGCGAATCTAATGACTTCGTCTTTATAATCTGTATATTCTTTTGACCAGGAAAAATCCATAAAAGGCTTTTTAGGAGTCAGGGGTCAGGGGTCGGGAGTCAGGCAAAAAAACCGACTCCTCACCCCTAACTCCTAACTCCTTCTTTAAAACTTATAACTCACATTTCCTTTGATAAAGAAAGGTGTACCTGGTGTGAAGTGAATTTCTTCTACGCTGACTGGTTCAAAATCTAGGCGAGACTCTGTTGCAAATTGCGTTTCATTCCATTCCTCATTAAAGAGGTTTTCGATGGCAATACCCACTCCTACTCGTTTCCAATCATAACCAAAATTTAGGTCCGTAATCGTGTATCCTTTGGCAACAATACTATTGTCTTCATTCGCAGGACGGTCTTTTAACCAGCGGTAATTTATGGCGGCACTAAAACCATTTTTCTTATAATTCAAGCCTCCCGTCGAAGTAAATGTCGGGGCAAGAGGAATTAAGTTTTCACCTTCGGGGTCATCTAAACTACGTGGCACAGCATAGTTTAAATCCATGTTCGCAAAGAAATTGTTACTAATTTGCCAACGGAAGCCTAAATCTACTCCCATTCTTCGTGTGCGTCCTGATGGTTCCACTATTCCAGCATCACCAACGTATACAAACTCTTGCTCTAAGAATAGATACCACAGCGCAGCATTAACAAATAAACGTTTGAAGGGTTTAAAATCTCCTCCTAAGTCTGCTCCATATGCTGCTGGAAGAACTGGTCTTTCCCTCTCTGCGACGACAACGCGAGTGTCATTCGAGTGAAAACCTACACCTGACTTCAAGAACAATTGTGCTTTACTATTCAAATTGTATATAAAACTCAACTTAGGACTAATAATCGTCTGAGTCGCTGCTTCTTTATTATACAATACATTAAGGTCGTTTACGTAATTAAAATCAAAATAGTCGAAGCGAACCGAAGGCTGTATAAGGAAACTTCCGACATCAAATTCTGCTTTTGCGTAAGCATATAGATTAGTCTCGTCTACATCTCCAAGGCTAATATTGTTGAGTGTTGTTCTGCGATTTAAGGTATTCGCAAGGGTGTTATTATCAATATTATCGTAACGTAGACCAACTGCACCTTGTAATAAAGTAGAAACATTATCACCGATAAAAAAGGAGTGATTAATTTGACTCTCTGCACCAAAGATTTGGCGCTTTTCGTATTGACGGATTTGGTCGCCATTGATAGAGTCTTCTAAGAAAAAAGTGAAATTTGAGAAGAGTTCAAAATCGTATAGAGAGTAATAAACATTATTTTTAATAAATGTCTGGTTATCTAAAGTGCGATTAAAATTTAAAGCAAAATTCGTACGGCTAGTATTTCCTCCTTCGGTGTCATCAATCGCGCCAAAACGCGTAATTAAACCAGAGTCAATTGCTCGCTGAGGAACTTGTCCTGAGGCATCCCAACTACTCGTAAAATGCGAAGCTATAAAAGTCAATTTATCTTGGTCAGACACCTGTCCAGAATATTTTAAAAGTACGTTTGCCCGTTTAAAATTTTGAGAAGACTCAAAAGGACCATCTGATGCTAAAAATTCTGTCGCCACATAAGCATTGTGTTTTTCAGAACTCACTATGTCTAAAAGACCAACAGCACGCAAAGTATTGAAACTTCCAATCTCTGTTTTAATCATGGAATTTTCTAACTTATCTTTCGTATTCATCTCCACATAACCTGCGGTTGTGAAGTTTCCTTTATTTGCATAATAAGGACCTTTTCCAAAGTCAATATCTTGTACAGTTTCTGGAATCACGAAGTGCAAATCTGCATATCCTTGTCCGTGTGCGTGTGACACCATATTAACAGGCATACCGTCCACTGTTATACCGACATCTGTACCGTGGTCAATATCAAATCCACGCAAGAAAATCTGTTCCGCCTTTCCACCACCAGCATGCTGACCGATAAATAAACCAGGAACAACTGCCAAAATTTCTTGAGAAGACTGTACAGGGTTTAATTTTAGGTCAATATTAGAGACAAGATTTGTCTGTTTTGCATTTTGCCCGACGACTACTTCTCCAAGGTCAAAATAACTCTCTTCCAAGTTTAGCTTGATAGGAGACAAATCTTTCAGAACAATCTGTTGAGTTTCATACCCCAAATACATAATTTGTAGCGTATCTCCGATAGAAATATCTTTCAACAAAAAATTACCTAATTCATTCGTATGCGTATGCTTTTCGGTCGAAACCTTAAGAACATATGCACCAATAATAGGACTCTTGTCAGAATCACAAACATTCCCTGAGATACTTTGACCAAAAGTAAAAAGTGGTAAAAAAAGTAATAATAAAGGGTAGAAAAAATTGGCTCTCATTTTAGTAAAGTTGGATTTGTGTATTTTAAGGTTGATTTTGATTATCTCAAAATCAATATTCATTGCAACAATGTTAAAGTCTTTCTGTTCACTAGTACATTTACGAAAAGAAGACACTTTTTGGATTTTTGCAGAAATTATCTTTTTTAATCTATTTATAAAACCTCTTCTAACTAATTAATAGTCAATTAATTAAACGAGTTCACTAACTTACGTTTTTATTTATCAGAAAAAATAAAAATACAATATTGACCTAAGTAGGGTATCTATTGCGTAAGTCATAAAAAAGAAATTTCGCTCTATTAAGAAGTAGTTTAAATACTTCTCATAAAGTCGCAAAGAACGGAAATTTTAGTCATAAACCTCTAAATTAACAGTCATCGTAGTTCAAAAGTTACGCTCAATTCTTAAATTGAAAGAACAAAAAAAGTTTGCCCGCTTACTCTTTGCCATCCTAATCATGGGATTTTTAGAGGTTATTGGTATTGCTTCTATCTTACCGTTTATGCAATTATTAGCGGAACCTGATGCGATTGCAAAAAGCTCTTTGCTAACTCAAGTGTATGAGTATTTTAATTTTGACTCTCATCGTTCGATGTTAATGGCCGCTGGTATTAGCGTGATTGTTTTATTAACAGTATCTAATCTATTTTCGGCTTTTGCCGTCTGGATACAATTAAAATATTCTTGGCAGGTTGCGCATAGTCTGGGTACACGCCTTCTTCGTACTTACTTACGGAAACCGTATAGCTATTTCCTCAATAAAAATTCATCAGAGTTACAAACCTACTTAGTTGGAGAAGTAACTGGCTTGACAATGGGTATTATTATTCCTGCTCTAGAAATGCTATCTAGGTCTGTTGTTTCATTTGTGATTTTTGGGTTATTATTATGGGTTGACGTGAAAGTTGCTTTGACTATGGCAACGGTTTTGGGTGGTGCCTATTTATTAATTTATGTCTCTCAACGTCGGTTATTAAAACGATTGGGAGAACGTAGGATAGAAAAGAATTTATTGCGCTATAAGACTCTTTCCGAATTACTATCTGGTATCAAAACAGTCAAAGTCAGTGGGACTCAAGATTTCTTTTATAATCGTTATGAAGAGGCTTCAGAAGAGTATTGTCTGGTGCAACCCAAAGTCAGTATGATAATGGCAACACCACGGTATTTCTTAGAGATTTTTGCTTTTGGTGGTATTTTGTCCGTGACACTCTATTTGTACTCTAGTGGTGGCAATTTGCAGTCTGCCCTCCCCCGTCTGAGTCTCTATGCTGTAGCGGGCTACCGTCTATTGCCTGCTTTACAGCGGGCTTTTACAGCCGCTTCTAGAATCAAACATTACTTACCTGTTTTAGATAAATTGCAAGCAGATTTAGTCATCGCTCTTCAAGATGAAATCGAACCAGATAACAATACAAAAATACTCCCTTTCCAAGAAAAAATAAGTCTTGAGAATGTTGATTTTCATTATGAGAATATGTCTAATTTGATTTTAGATAATTTTAATGTGCAAATAAATAAAGGTGAAATCGTTGCTTTCATTGGGTCGACAGGCGCTGGGAAAACAACACTTATCGACCTTGTTGTTGGGCTTTTAAATGTAACCAGTGGCTCTTTAAAGGTTGACAATCAGACAATAGACAAGGGCAATCAAAGTGCTTGGCAAAAACAAATTGCCTATGTTCCGCAAGAGGTTTTTCTTTTTGACGACACCATAGCACGCAATATTGTAATTGGGGAATCGGACGAAAAAATTGACTTGGAGCGTGTAAAAATGGTCGCTAAAATGGCTGATATTTACGATTTCATTTCAAAAGAACTCCCAAAAGGTTTTGACGAGCAAATCGGAGAACGTGGAGTAAGATTAAGTGGTGGTCAGCGACAAAGACTGGGGCTAGCGCGCGCATTATATCGCAATCCAACTGTACTCGTTTTGGATGAAGCGACAAGCGCCCTAGATACCGTCACAGAAAATAGCATCATAGAAACACTGAAGATGCTTCCTGACGAAATTACAACCATTATTATCGCACACCGTTTGAGTACTGTCCGCCATGCAGATTGTATTTATTTACTAGAAAATGGAAAAATTAAGGCGCAGGGTTCTTACGCTGAATTAGAAACCTCAAGCGTCGATTTTCGAGAAATGGTAGACTTGTCTTAAAACCAGCCTTCCCATATAATTCACCAAAAATTCCACTCATACGTAATACTAACTTTCAACAAGAGTCATGACTTATAAACTAACTTTAATCGCATTCTTACTCACGATTTTCTCTGCTTTCTTGCCGACTACGGCAGCAGCACACGAACCTAACCACAGTTATCTTTATATGCGCATTTATGGCGAAGCTATCGGTGGTCGTGTGGAGGTGACAGGTGCGGATATTAACCGCTTTTTAGGTTTTGACATCGATGAAGAATTAAAAGAAGAAGACCTACCTAAGTATCTTCCAAAATTACAAGAATACATAAAATCTAAGGTTAGTTTTTCTGCTGACGGAAAGCAATACGGCATTCAATTTACAGAACCAGAGATTTTAGGGCTAAATGAAACTGTAGATTTTTTACGTTGCCATTTTGACCTGATAGGCGTTGATGTCATGCCCAAAAAGCTGGATGTTGATTATAATGTATTCATCGACGAAAGTGAAATGCATCGTGGTATTTTGGTCATTGAATACAACTGGAAAGCTGGTGTTGTCAATAATCAGGCAATGATTTCACATGCGTTTGGACGTAATAATACTAAGACAGATTTAGTCCTTGCGGACAATGGCGTATGGAAGGGTTTTTGGGCTTTGGTCAAGCTCGGCATGTGGCACATTTGGATTGGTTTAGACCATATTTTGTTTATAGTTGCGCTTATCTTGCCAGCCGTAGTACGCCGTCGTAAAGATGAAGAAGGAATGGCAATTGCGAAAGTTCCTGATGACAGTTATTCAAAAGAATGGTCGCCTGTTGCACAGTTCAAACCAGCGTTTTTCTACATCCTAAAAATCGTTACTTTCTTTACTATTGCGCACTCGATTACCTTGGCTTTAGCTGCTTTAGATATTGTGAGCTTGCCTTCTCGAATTGTCGAAACTATCATTGCGATTTCGATTGCTTTAGCTGCCTTACACAATATCACGCCAATTTTTAAAGCAAAAGAATGGGTTATTGCTTTTCTTTTTGGTCTTTTTCATGGTTTTGGATTTGCGAGTGTTTTGGGCGAAAAAGGTCTTAGTGGGGATTTCTTAACCTTGTCATTATTAGGTTTTAATGTTGGTGTGGAGATTGGTCAAGTACTGATTATCTGTGCTATTTTCCCTATTTTATTCCTTCTGCGTTCCTTTAAGATTTATCCGAAAATTCTACTTTTTGGTTCGATTATCTTGATTTTCATCTCTCTTTATTGGTCTATCGAGCGTGGTTTTGATATTGATTTGCCATTGGGAGCTTGGTTGGGATTGGGTTAATTAGAGTGACCCCCTACCCCCCTTAAGGGGGAACTTTCATTGAGCTTAATTTTTTGTAATTCTCAATTCTGTTTTTTCAACTCAGAGCATCAAAATTGAGAATTATTATAAGCTAAACTCATAGAGTGTCTCCCCTTTAGGGGGTTAGGGGGTCTAAAAGTAAATTTCACTAACTTTTAGACCGATGCAATTATGTCTGATACGAAAAAAACGAACCTTGACCTCTGGCTGGCACGTAAGAAAAAGAAAAAAATAGCCCCTGGCATTCCCAAAATGCCAGAGGGTCTTCCTATTCCTTTGTCTCGTGGTCAGCAACGTCTTTGGCTCTTGCAGCAATTGTATCTTGACAATCCTTTTTACCAATATGCTCATGCGTATCGCTTTAAAGGTGCACTAAATATTGATGCTCTTTTAGGAAGTTTTCAGATGGTCGCACAACGTCATACAGTACTGCGAACTAATTTTTTTGAAAGTGAAGGAGGTATTGTACAAAAGGTAAATACAGAGGCAAATATTCCAACCGAAATAATTGACTTACAGCATCTTACGATAAAAAAGCAAGCGGAGGAAATTGAGAATATTACGCACGAAAAGGCGTCTCAAACTTTCGATTTAGAGAAGGACTCATTACTTCGTGTCACAGTTTTAATTTTGTCAGACAAAGATTACTATGTATTGCTTTCTATGCATCATATCGTGGGTGATAGATGGTCTTTGCAGGTTTTAAATGAGGAATTGGCGTCGACCTATCGAGAGCTTTCGTCTGGTGAAAATTGTAATATTATTCCCCTAAAAATTCAATATACAGACTACGCCTACTGGCAAAAATCTCAGGCTGAAAAATCAACGGACTTAGATTATTGGAAGCAACACTTAGCGGGAGAATTACCGATTTTAGCGATGCCTACTGACTTTTCGCGCCCAATTACGCCAACTTTTAAAGGTGTTTCTACTACCAAAAACTTCTCGTCAAAACTGTCTAATGCGCTAAAAAGCTTAGCCAAAGAGCAAAATACGACGCCTTTCGTCTTACTTTTAGCCGCTTACAAAATACTCTTACATCGCTACACAGGACAGCAAGATTTAGTCGTCGGGACACCTTTTACTAATCGCGATAAGTTAGCTTTAGAAAAACTCATTGGTTTCTTTAATGAGACACTCGTTTTGCGTGCTGACTTGTCTAATAATCCAGTGTTTACAGACTTCTTAGAGCAAGTAAAGGAAACAACAACGAATGCATTTACACATAAAAACACCTCTTTTGAGACACTCGTAAAAACATTAAAGCCTCAACGAAACGGCACCGCAAATCCACTTTTCCAAGTCATGTTTCTTTATAACTCAATACAGGACACGCCAACCTTTGCACCCGATTTGACGGTTGAAGAAATGGTAGTGGACTTAGGTGTTTCAAAGTTTGATTTGACACTTTTCGTTACTGATAGAGGCGAAAACCTATCGGCTACTTTCGAGTATGCAACAGACTTATTTGCTGACGAGACTATTGAGCGTTTACATGGTAATTTAGAGCAATTATTAGAATCTATTGCGCAAAATCCAGCACAAGAAATCTCTAAAATTAATCTTCTATCCCAAAAAGAAAACATTGGAATAGTAAAGAATTGGAATGAGACGGAAGTTAAAATTTCAAATAAAACTAGTGTCTTACAGCTTTTTGAAAATCATGCGCAACAAACACCAAAAGCAATTTGTGTAACCGCTGAAAATGGCGCATTAAGCTATCAAGAAGTTAACGAAAAGGCAGAGAAAATAGCAAAAGGTTTGCGTGCGAAAGGCATCAAAAATGGGATGCTCGTTGGTCTGCACATAAAGCGTTCGACGGATTTGATTGTAGGTATTATTGCGGTACTAAAATCGGGCGGTGCTTACCTTCCTCTCGACCCCGAATATCCTAAAGAGCGTATCGATTATATGCTGCAAGATGCTGCGGTAAAAGTTGTATTGACGCAAGAAAATATCAAAGCTAATCTGAGCCAAAATGAAGCAGAAATTCTAAGTTTTGAAGATGCGATACATGTAGGAAAAAACTCTGACGAGTTAGTACAAAAAATTGAAAATCAGCAACTTGCCTACATTATATACACTTCGGGAAGTACAGGAAAACCCAAAGGCGTTCCAATAACGCACGAAAATTTACTATACTCAACTTCTGCGCGTTTCCATTTTTATAGGCAACAACCGAAAGCATTTTTACTGCTTTCTTCCTTTGCCTTTGATAGTAGTGTAGCGGGTATATTTTGGACCTTATCACAGGGTGGAAATTTAGTTATTCCGCGCAAACGCATCGAGCAAGATATTGATAGTTTGGCAAATCTAATCGCGCAAGAAAAGGTAACACATACCTTGATGTTGCCGTCCTTGTATGACTTGCTTTTAAAACATGCCGCGCCTCAAAAATTACAATCTCTAAATACCATAATGGTAGCCGGAGAAGCTTGTACTGCCGCAGTAGTTGCACAGCATTTTTTAAGCCTACCAAAGGCAAAACTATACAATGAATATGGTCCTACGGAAGGTACTGTTTGGTGTACCGCGCATGAAATAAAGGCATCGGATACAGCTGGTGTTATTCCGATTGGAAAACCAATTCCCAATGTCCAAAACTACATTTTAGATACTGAAAAACAACCTGTTCCAATTGGTGTAGCTGGGGAGTTATACATCGGAGGTAAAGGTTTATCAAAAGGCTATCTGAATCGTCCCACATTGACAAGTGAAAAGTTTGTCAATGTAGAGATTTTACAGGGACAAATGACACGTTTGTACCGCACAGGCGACTTGGCGCGATATCGAGCAGACGGTGTGATTGAATTTTTGGGGCGTGTGGATAGACAAGTAAAAATCCGTGGTTATCGCATTGAACCTGACGAGATTAAGTCTGTTTTACAACAGCAAAATGGCGTAAAAGAAGCCGTTATCACTGTAGATACCGAGGGTTCTCAAAAACGTTTGGTAGCTTATTTTACGGGTGAAAACGATTTATCTATCAATGATTTGAGAGCGAATTTAAAAACACTTTTGCCTGCTTACATGGTTCCTGCGATATTCATTCCGTTGGAGGAGTTTCCGCGTTTACCTAACGGAAAAATTGATGAGATTAAATTGCCTTCTCCGAGTGAGAATATTACGACAGATAAAGAAAATTTTGTTGCACCAAAAACGGAGGCAGAAGAGAAATTAGCCGCTATTTGGGAGGAAATCTTGAATGTAAAACCAATTGGTAGAGCTGATAATTTCTTTGATATTGGTGGAGATTCTATTCTCAGTATTCAAATAATAGCAAAGGCACGAAAAGCTGGTTTCTCACTTGCGGCTAATCAGTTGTTTGAAAATCAGACAATTGCAGACTTGGCTGCTGCACTAAAAAATACGGAAGAAAATAATTCTAATTCTTTAAAAATCAGTGATTTAGAAAATATAGAAATCACAAAACATCCTTTATCCTTCATGCAACGTGCATTTCTGATGCACAATCTACAAGAGGAAGATGACCAAGGTTTTTTACAATTAGAATTCACTCTAGGAGGCGATATTGATATACAAAACTGGACAGCAGCCTGGAAGAAAACTGCCGAACGTCATGCTGTTTTACGTACAAAAATTGAATGGGAAAATTTATCTCAACCAGTACAAACTATTCAAAAAGAAACGGAACTAAGGTGGGAACATATCGACTGGACTGACTTAAGTTCAGATATCCAATTAGAAAAACTAGATACTTTTCGAGCGGCAGATAAAAAAGAGAAATTAGACCTTTCCCAGCCTTCTATTTCTCGCCTGACGTTGATACGTCTCTCGGACAAGCAATCCATTTTCTTTTGGACTTGTCATCATATTTTGGTGGATGGTTGGTCTGGAGGTTTAGTTTTGAAAGATGCTTTACATTTTTATCAAGGAGAGCAAAAGAATAGTTCTTTGGAGTTAGCTCCTCTGCCAAGTTATTCGGCTTTTTTGGATTGGCAAGAGAAAAGTAGTACGGAACATGCAGAAGATTTTTGGAAAAATTATTTCTCGGACTTCACTTCCCCTACCCTTTTCAACTCTAATCAACAAACTAGTCAAGAGTCTGAGTTTGAAAATTATTCTTTTTCCATTTCTAAAGAAATAACCGATACCCTCAATGTTTTTGCGCGCCAAAATCGCATTACACTAAACACACTCTTAAAGGGGCTTTGGGGTGTTCTACTCCAACAATATTTTGGGAAAGAAGAAGTGACCTTTGGAACAACTGTATCGGGAAGAAATGCAGATTTTCCGATGCTCGACCAGATGTCAGGTTTGTTTATGAATGTCCTGCCAACACGTGTAAGAGTCAGTAAAAATGGGGCTTTCACCGCTTGGTTACAGGAATTTCAACAAGAGCAATCTGCCTTAAATATATTTGACCAGACGACTTTAGAGCAGATTTCTGAATATGCAGATTTACCAAAACACACCCCTCTTTTTGATAGTCTGTTTGTTTTTGGAAACTTCCTCAAAGACGGGATGGATGTAGGCGATATTAGCGTCGAAGACTTTAAAGGAGGCTTTACTTCAATTTATCCTTTGACGATTCGGGTTAATCCTATCTCTGCTTTGCAATTTGATTTGCGATATGATAAGAATGTACTTCCAGCAGAAAAAATAGATTGGATTTACAATCAATTTTCCGTACTTTTACATGCAATTAAGAAAGAAAAAACACTATCCTATGTAGATATCGTTGAGCAAATTTCCAATCCTAAATTTGCTGTAGCTACACCCGATAGTATTGCGTCCACTTCAGATAAAAAAGACAATACTTATACCGCACCACGCAATGAGACGGAATTACAATTAACAAAAATATGGGAAGAGCTCTTTGGTCATAGTCCAATTGGAGTCACCGAAAATTTCTTCGACTTAGGAGGCAAATCCCTCTTGGCGATGCAGTTGTTTTCGAAAATAGAAGATGATTTAGCTACGGTATTACCTCCGATGGCTTTGATGCAGCACTCAACGATAGAAGCGCTCGCTCAACAAATCAATGGTGAAACGAGCACGGAAAGCTGGGACACTATCGTTCCTCTGAGAGCAAGTGGTTCTAAAACACCACTTTTCTGTATTCATGCAGGCGGTGCACATATATTTTTCTACGAAGGTTTGGCAAAATATATGAGTGCGGAACAACCTATTTACGCTATTCAACCACAGGGTTTGGACGGGGAAAAAGCTTATCATAATACAATAGAAGAAATGGCGACGCATTATATCTCAGAGATAAGAAAAGTGCAGCCCGACGGGAATTATCGACTTTTGGGGACTTGTTTTAGTAATGCTGTTTGTCTTGAAATGGCAAAGCAATTAGAAGCAATGAACTGTTCTGTCTCCATGTACATTATTGATTCTGCCCCTGCTCATCTGATTTCTTTAGAGAAAAGTAAACCAATCCGTCGTTTTTTACGAATATTATTAGACCAAAACTGGTCTCTACTTTATCGTAAGCTGCGAAGAAGAGTGCTTATTTTTAAGAAAAAAGCATCCATAAAACCAGTTAGTGCGGCACAGCGTCAACTACAAAACACTATTAATTCTTTAAATTCTTTATACGCAGCCTATAACTGGACTCCTTTTAATGGCAAGATTACCTTAATACGTAGTTCTCAATTTGCGGCAAAAGAAGGTAAAAGGTTTCATTTGAAACAATGGAATTCTTTGGCAAAAGGAGGTTTAGAAGTTCATGTCGTTGAAGGAAGACACTTAACGATTTTCGAAGAACCTGCAGTAAAAGGTTTGGCAGAAAAATTGGAAATGTGTCTGGATAAGAAATAGAATTAATACTAAAATTTACTCTATTAAGTAGATTTACTTATTTACAAACTACTCAAAATCAAAAAAATATGCGCTCATTTCTATTCATTTCTATCTTTTCCTTTATTTCGTTTTGCTCCTTTGGGCAGCAGGCAAAATATGCAGGAATCACCCTTGGTTTATCGACTTATCAAGGCGATGTAGTACAACAATCTTTTTCTTTAAAAGGGGCTGGCATTTTGGCTGGTGTCTTCTATAAAGACTATGCCACTCCAAAACTTGGATTAAAAGGCGCCATAAATTTTGCTACTTTTAGTGGCGATGACACCAATTTTTTAGATGATGTAAGAGACCGTCGATTCAGTTTTAAGAGTAATCTTATTGAATTTCAAGGTGGAATTGAATTTGCTCCTTTTGCAAAGGAATCTTCTACTTCAGGCGTCTTTCAAGGTGGCTTGACTCCTTATGTTAGTCTTGGTTTTAGTTTTGTTGTTATAAATTCCTCTCCAAGTGCAGAAGGAAGAATTCTATTATTACCAGAAGATGATAATCCTCCAAAGAGTCGCTTTATGTTACCTGTAGGTTTTGGTTTGCGTTATTATTTATCTGAACAAATTATACTTTCAGGTCAATTCGATACTTATTTTTTTGCAGGCGATTACTTAGACGGTATTTCTGTATCTGGCAATCCAAAAGCTGACGATTTTCTCTTTACAGGTGGTTTGAGTTTGGCTTTCCGATTAGGTACAAATGCAAGTAAACAATTTAACCTACAGGATTAAGAAACTGTTTAAATTTAACTAAATTCCTATATAAGGACCCCGACTGAAGTACGGGATTTAGAAACAATTTTCCGCCTATTTTCACTTTTAACCCCGATAGCTACTGGGGAAAGACCGCAGGGTATTGGCGGTTTTAAAAGTCAAAATATACGAAAAATATTCTCTCATGTAGAAAAATACTCGTTCTTTGACAAATCCCCCCGCGTTGCGGGACAAGTAGTGATTTGTCAGAGAACCAAAATACTTAAACTCAAACAGCTTCTAAGAGGAATTACGAAAAAATCAGTTCTTTTTGCCCGTGGCAAAAAGAACTGATTTTTTTTGCTTAGTATTGATAAAAAAATTGTTCTTTTGTGGAGAGATGTAATCTTTAACAGCGTACAAATTAGAGCCGTCGTAATTAGTAATTCATCATGTGGCAATCCTCTCCTAAAAATATAGCGCTCTCCCCTACTGATATTCATGTTTGGAAAGTAAGCTTAAATATTAGTCTTAATTCTCAAAATGATTTTTGGCTAACTTTATCAGAAGATGAAAAACTACGCGCTAATCGTTTTCGCTTTCCTCATTTACGTGTACGTTATATTGCTGCAAGAGGAACCTTAAGAGCCTTACTAGGGCAATATTTATCTGTTCTTCCTATTGAAATTCAATTTAGCTATGGCGAACAAGGAAAGCCTTTTTTGACTGATTTTCCCGATTTCAAATTTAATATATCTCATTCAGAAGACTTAGCTGTATTTGCCTTTGCGAAAGAAATAACTCTAGGTATTGATGTAGAGTTTATTAATCCAAAAATAGATACAGAGGTTATTGCACCACGTTTTTTTTCTAAGAACGAAGCAGCTACTCTACTCAAATTATCACCACTTAAAAGACCTCCCGTCTTTTTCAATTGTTGGACTCGAAAAGAAGCTTTCATCAAAGCAAAAGGAGGTGGATTATCTATTCCTTTGGACCAATTTGAGGTGACACTATTACCAGAAGATACTCCTCAGTTATTGGCTATTGACTGGGCTCCTGAGGAAGTAGAAAACTGGTCTATCTTTTCTTTTAACGTAGGTCCAGAGTTTGTCGGCGCACTAATGACAGATGGAAATATTGACAAAGTTGCATATTTCAGCTTTACATAAAAAGGCAACAGCCATATGACTGTTGCCTATTTTTGACGCGTTTCTAAGACTTTATTCTAGAATGAACTGTATTCATTCTAAAATAAAGTCTACTCTCTCAAAATATTATCTCAATAATATTTTTTCTAGAAGTTTACTTTCACAAATTTTGCAACTTGATTAGAGCCAGGTATTTGTACAAAGTACATGCCTTTATCTAAATTAGATACATCAAATGTCAAAGTATTTTGTCCTTGTGCTAAACTTACGTTTTGACGAAGAGACAAAGCACCTGCTGCGTTGTAGATATTAACGATACCTTCTTGAGTAGTCAAGGCATCAATAACTAAATTCAATTCTGAGCTAACAGGACTCGGAAATAATTTTGCAACTATAATCGATTCTTCCGAACTACGTTCGTCCGCATCATCATTAATAAATCCTTCTGTACGAATAACGGTCAAGAAGTTATCAGAAATTGCGCTACATGCATCACTTATCTCTGATGTCAACAAATTGTCTCCTGCTGCTACCAATAAGTTACCCGTGTAAGACACATTAAATACAGCACAGTTACCTACTCCTGAACCATCAAAATCAACAGAATTTGACGGTGGAATTCCTAAGATAATACCATTTACATCAGTCACGACGTATGTCTGAGAATATCCTCCTGCGGCTGCATCTACATCAGAATTAAAGAATAAGATGTTAGCAATTCCGTCATTAACTGTTACGTTTTGCGTTGTCGTCATACCGGGGTCATCAAAAGTAATGGCACCTCCTGTCAAGAAATCACATGGACCTTCTGGAATGAAGACAGCCGATGCACCAGGGTATAATCTATTGTAAAAAGGCGCAATACCACCACTCAATTTAGGTAATAAGAAACCTAAAATACGTCCACCACCATTCGCGCGTTCTGCTACATAAATACGTTCATTTTGCTTATCTAATGCAACATCTACAGGATTACCTAAGAAGTCTACACCACCAAAAGCACGTGCTTGTTCTGATGCTGTAACTGTACCATCAAAAGCTGCCAACATAAAGTCACGAACGACAACTAACGCGCCGTCATTTGTATCTGAAGCTAAACCAACATCTGTCAAAATCAACATATCATCTGCCGCATCATAATCCAATCCGTGTGTGCGCACCATTCCTGCAATAGTAACAGTCATCGTAGGAGATACTGGTCCTGCTGGGTTAGCAAAGAAATCATCATAAACTGCAACTTCTGATGAATTATCAACAACTGCAATCAAACGGTCACCGTCTGCATGGATACCCCACAAATCAATATCTGCATCTAAGATTTTATCTAAAGTAATAGATGTAGGCGTAATATCATAAATAACAAATTTGTTAGCTCCTGTCACATCATCTGCGACTACTAATTTGTTTCCGTTAACTGCAATTTCACGACCATTAGCAAAATCAGAAGTAGAAGATGCAATTAATGTAGGATTTGTACTGACTGTGCTATATATTTGAATGACGTTATCTGCTCTATTCAATTGATATAGTACATCATTTGCGTCGTCATAGTAGATACCGTCTGCATCGTTAAATGGTGTAGAAAAACTGCTTGATGCAATAGTACCACTTTCTAAAATAGAGTACACACCTACTTTCGCTTGTGTATTTGAAGAGATAAACAAGCTTGCATCAACTGGCTCTGGGTCAATACGATTAACTGTTGCGCTATTGTCAGATAAATCAAAGCAATCGTCACTTAAATCTTGTCCTCCAAATAAATCATCACCCATAGCTACATTTAATGTACCAGTATATGACAATCCATATACGTTACATGCGCCTACGCCTGAACCATTAAAATCAATAGGTCCCGCTGCTGGCACACCTAAGACAATACCATTTGCATCCGTAATAACATAAGTGAAACTAACACCGTCCGCTAATTCAGCAGTAGATGCAAAATCAATCATATCAGGAGTTGCATCAACAACGATAGTTGCCTCTGAGTTACCGTCTGATAAGCTAACAGTAGCACCGTCAACTAAACCACATGGCTCTAATATAATTAAAGTATTCATCAAATTAACAGCAGAAGCACCAGGGAAAGAAACCATATAAGATGGTGCAATACCTCCTGATAACGTTGGTTTTTTAAATCCTAAGATTAATCCACCTTCACGTGCACGTTCTGCTACATAAATCATTCCTGCGTCTTTGTCATAAGCGACATCCACAGGATTTCCTAATTTACTTGTTCCACCAGAGTTGCGTATTTGCTCATCTGCACTTACCGTACCGTCAGCAATTGCTGCCGTCCAGTTTGCAATAGTAATTAAAGCACCGTCACCAGCAAAACTTGCAGAGCCAATGTCAGTTAATACCATATAATCTTCTTCCGCATCATAAGTTAATCCGTGTGTACGAACTAAATTTTCGATACTGATAGTTGCGTCTGCATCAACAGCACCTGCTGGTTGATTGAATACATCTTCAAAAATAGCAACATCGCCAGATGCATCAACAACAGCAATCAACTGGTCACCATTGGCATGAATACCCCATAATTCGATAGAAGTATTAAGCACTTTGTCTAAAGCAATAGATGTTGGTGTAATGTCATAAATAACAAGATTACCCCCACCTGTCACATCATCAGCTACAATTAATTTACCTCCACTAACTGCAATTTCGCGTCCGTTAGTAAAGTCAGAAGTAGATGTTGCTACCAATGTAGGCATATTACCTGCTTGCAAAGAAGCATTTACATCACTATATACATTAACAACACTTGCTGTACGATTTAACTGATACAATACATCATTTTCTTCATCAAAGTAAATACCGTCTGCATCTACATCTTGACTATCAAATTCATCTTGTAAAGCATTGCCGTCATCCAAAAAGCTAAATACGCCTATTTTACCGGTAGTATTAGAAGATGCAAATAATTGTGCGTTTACATTAGATGCAGTACGAATAACAGTTAAATTATTTGAAGATAATTTAAAGCAATCACTACTCAAATCTTGTCCACCAAACAAGTCATCACCTGCGCTAATAAGTAATACACCAGTGTATGTCAAGCCATATACATTACAAGCGCCAAGACCTGCTCCGTCAAAATCTACCAAGTTACTTGGAGGAATACCCAATATCATTCCTGCTTCATTAGTCACCACATAAGTAAAATTAATACCTTGAGGTTCGGGACCTACTGTAGATTGGAAAGATAATACATCAGATTGTCCGTCTATAACGATAGTTTGCTCTGTTCCTCCTGTAGAAAAAGAAAGAACACCGCTTTCTACATAATCACATTCGTCTAATTCAGCTTCCACACCTGACAAGAATACAGCTGAAGCTCCTGCAAACAAACGCTTGTAGGTTGGAGCAATACCACCTGTCAAAGTTGGTGCTCTGAATCCTAAGATACGACCACCGTCACGCGCACGTTCTGCTACATAAACCATGTCGTTGTCTTTGTCTAATGCAATGTCAACTGGATTTCCTAATAAAGAAGTAATACCTTTAACGCGAATTTGCTCACTAGCAGTTACTGTACCATCTGCACTTGCTGCTGTCCAATTCATTACACGTACCAATGCACCATCAGTTGCGCTACTCGCTAGACCAATGTCTGTTAAGTACATGTCATCATTTTCACTGTCATAAGTTAATCCGTGCGTACGTACCAAACCTTCAATAGCAATAGTAGCACTTGCTGAAATAGAACCTACTTGCTGATTGAAAAAATCGTCATAAACTGCAACGTTATCAGATGCATCAACGACAGCAATCAATTGATTACCATTCGCGTGAATACCCCATAATTCGATAGAGGTGTTATATATTCTATCTAAAGTAATAGATGTTGGTGTTATATTATAAACAACCAAGTTACCTCCACCTGCAAGGTCATCAGCTACAACTAATTTACTGCCTGTTACTGCAATTTCGCGACCATTCGTAAAGTCAGAAGTTGAAGAAGCAATCAAAGTAGGATTTGTGCTTCCGTTACTATAAACATCGACGCGGTTACTTGTACGATTTAACTGGTACAATACATCATTTACTGCATCATAATGAATACCGTCCGCATCCAAGTCTACACTTGAAAATTCATTTCCTAAAACTGAACCGTCTTCTAGTATTTCGTAAGCACCTATCAATCCAGAAGTATTAGAAGAAACGAAGAATTGATTAGCTGTTGCTTGTGGAGCAACGCGGTTTACCTTTAAATCATTGGAAGAAAGCATAAAGCAATCATCAGATAAGTCTTGACCACCAAATAAAGCGTCACCACCAGTGATTGTTAAATTCCCCGTATAAGAAAGTCCATAAACTTTACATAGTCCAAGACCTGCACCGTTGAATTCAACAGTATTAGAAGGAGGTATACCTAAAATAGTACCTGCTGCACTACCGTCTGTTACGACGTAGGTAAAACTGTAATTACTCGCTGAAGCATCAACTGTACTTGCAAATGAAAGGAAATCATCTTCAGTATCTACAATAATAGTAGTTTCAGTATCTCCATTTACAAAACTAACAGAACCACCAGATACAAAATCACATGTATTTAAGCTAGTTTCTACACCTGATAAAAATACTGCTGATGCGCCTCCAAACAATTCGCTGTAAGTTGGAGCAACACCACCTGTTGCACTCGGTGTTTTAAAAGCCAAAAGGCGACCACCGTCACGCGCACGTTCTGCTACGTAAACCATATTGTTCGCTTTATCCAAAGCAATATCAACTGGATTTCCTAATAAAGAAGCACCACCTTCTACACGGATTTGCTCCATAGGATTAACCGACCCATCAATAATTGCTGATGTCCAGTTTTTAACTCTTATCAATGCACCATCTGTTGCGCTACTTGCAGCACCGATGTCAGTTAAGTACATGTCATCGTTTTCAGCATCATAAGTCAAACCGTGTGTGCGTACCAAACCATCAATAGTGACAGTTGCACTTGCTATAATAGCACCTCCTGCTTGATTAAAGAAGTTTTCGAAGATAGCAACATCACTAGATGCATCAACGATTGCAATAAGTTGATTGCCATTTGTATGAATACCCCATAATTCAATAGAAGTATTATGTATTTTGTCTAAAGAAATAGATGTTGGTGTGATGTCATAGACGACAAAGTTACCAGCTCCTGCTACATCATCAGCGACAACTAATTTGTTACCTGTAACTGCGATTTCGCGACCATTCGTAAAGTCAGAAGTTGAAGATGTTACGAGTGTAGGATTTGTACTTACATTGCTGTAAACATCAATGCGGCTATCCGTCCTGTTTAATTGATACAAAACATCATTAGCTGTATCATAGTGGATACCATCAGCATCAGTACCTTCACTTGCAAATTGACTGGCCGTAATCGAACCGTCTACTGCAACCTCGTAAGAACCAATCATCCCTGAGTTGTTTGAGGAAACGAAAAGTTGATTTTGAGCATTTAAACTACAAAAAGAAAAGAAGCTAAAAAGTCCGAGAAATAAAAAGCTTTGGGAGAAAGTCAAATTAAAAAATTGAGATTGTCTTTTTTTAAGCATGGTTATTATTTTTTTGATAAATTTTCTGATGCGTTATCAATATTTAAATAAAATTAAACATCAAAAAATACAGTCAGGATTAAAAGTTATTGCGATATAACTCAAAAGTAAACCCTCAATAATTTGGGACTACATAGGCAGATACGCAATACTTTCTCTGTTTGGTTTACTAGAACAAAAAAATATATTACAAATAAATATAATATACAAATAGCTTTATTACAAAAAATCGACTGATTTTCAGGAAATGAATAAATAATTATAACAAGTGATTTTGAAATTCATAATTACTCAGTAAAGACTGTAATTTTTTATTTCTTAATGACTTAAGTAACAATTTTGCATGTCCCCCATTATGTAAGTCTGTACCTAAGTAAGTTACTAGTTTATCAGAAATTAATCTATATGCTATTTTCTTCTGTACTGCCCCATAATGACCAATGAGCGATAAGGTGTTAACTTGAAAGGAACAACCTTTGTTTACTAATTCTTGAAAAAAGTTAAAATTATCATAATAGTAGACATACCTTTCGGGGTGAGCCAAGACTGGCTGATAGCCCATTGATAATAACTGGAAGATAACTTCAAACGCATTGGAAGGAGGAGCGAATGTAGAAAATTCGATAAGAACCTTCTTATCTGATAAAGTAAGTAGAGGGGCATTACTATCTAATAGGTCCACGAAAAATTCATCAACATAATACTCTGCCCCTGCACTTACCTCAATCAAATTATTTTCTTTTGCAAGAGCATCACGAATATCTTGTAGCCCAGCCATTATTACCTCTGCGGTATTAGGATAGTGGTCTCCCATTATATGAGGTGTCGTTATAATTTTCTGAAATCCTAGTGCCTGCATTTCTCTAATATAAGCAAGAGATTTCTCCAAAGTCTTTGCTCCGTCGTCAATACCTGGAATGAGATGAGAATGCATGTCAGTATGCAATACTGAAAAATCTAAGGTGCTACTTTTAAATATTTTTAAGAATGAAAACACTTAATTGAATCGTAAAGGAATTAGTTGAGAAATTTTTCGTTTTGAAAAACTATGTTAAATAATTCTCAGATAACTCTAGGTGAAGAAATTACTTTAGTAAAACAAATTCAATAACTTAGACCATTATAAGTAAGTGACGTTATTTATTAAATCAGTTTTACTTAATACACTGTAAATAGATTCAGAATTTGAGTAGAGAAGTTTTATTTTCAATTTGGGCTCCCGAGCAAAGCGTCGGGACAAGTTTTGAAAACCGCGTATACCGCGTTCCGAGTATCGGAAGCCTAGCTAAATAAGGATTTTCAAAGTATGAACGAAGTGGTGCGTAGCAAAAATGATTTAGTAAATCATTTT
>CALDUB010000483.1 GCA_937923465.1 uncultured Saprospiraceae bacterium | reverse complement strand
CCGTAAGAGTTTTTCCAACCCAAACCTTGCTCTTCTATACTCGCACCTTCTGGTTCTCTGCCAACATACTTGTCAGGGTCTGCCGCACCGTGTGCTTTACCAAATGTGTGTCCACCTGCTACCAAAGCAACAGTTTCTTCGTCATTCATTGCCATACGTGCAAAAGTATCACGTACATCAAATGCAGACTTCAATGGGTCAGGATTACCGTTTGGTCCTTCTGGATTAACGTAAATCAATCCCATTTGTACTGCTCCTAATGGATTTTGCAGTTCGCGCTCTCCTGTGTAACGCTTATCACCCAACCACTCTGTCTCTGGTCCCCAATAAATATCTTCTTCTGGCTGCCAAATATCAGGACGTCCACCTGCAAAACCGAATGTTTTGAAGCCCATAGACTCCAATGCAACATTCCCAGTCAAGATAAATAAATCTGCCCAAGAGATTTTGTTACCGTATTTTTGTTTGATTGGCCACAATAATAAGCGCGCCTTATCCAAGTTACCATTATCTGGCCAAGAGTTTAAAGGAGCGAAACGTTGATTTCCCGTATTTCCTCCACCTCGTCCGTCAGTTACACGATAAGTACCTGCCGCGTGCCAAGTCATACGAATGAAAAAACCTCCATAGTGTCCATAATCCGCAGGCCACCAGTCTTGTGAATCAGTCATTAAGGCTTCCAAATCTTTTTTCAAAGCCTTATAGTCCAATGATTTAAACTCCTTTGCGTAGTCAAAATCGGAGTCCATTGGGTCGGACAGATTAGAATTTTGACGAAGGATGTTTAACTTTAGTGCGTTTGGCCACCAGTCACGATTAGTCGTACCACCACCAGCATTTTTGCTGCGAGCAGTACCACTCATGAATGGACATTGGCTGATGTCACCTGAACTAGAGTCATGTGCAGGAGCGCCATTCATATCATAAACTTTGCCGTTCTCATTGCTTGCCATAATGTGATTTTATTTTTAGTATTTATTATTTTCGTTTAAAACTACAAGAAAAGACAGTCTATTCTTATAATTTCTGCAAATCTACCTAAAATTTTATTTATAGAGATTAAAGTGGTATTAGTTTTAGTAATAGTTTCCGTTTTGCAGAATCAACTACTTAAAAGCGAACTCATCTTCAGCCATTTCCAAGTGAATTTTCCTTAAAATCAAATTTGATAAATAGTAGACAATTTAATAAGCAGCACAAGTATTTCATCTCTCGTTGTAAGTAAAAAAACAAAATGAATCTAAAAATAATACTTCTTCTCTCTCTTTCCTTTCTACTCTATTCTTGTTCAGAATGCGATGACAATATAGTGGCAGGAGAATTTAATTTGACAGATACGTCAAGAGGTTTCATTCCTTATAGTGGAATGGAAACATTGACCTTTGTGGATAATAATGGTATTGAACATAAACTCAATTCTGAAAACGGTAAAAGTCTAGAAGCAACGACAATGACTGTCAGGGAACTTTGCGATGCTGGTTTTTTAGACAAATCCACTATGTTCTTTAATACAGAAAGAGAACAAGTCGCATTTTTCGACAGTTTAGGTAGGCAAATTTTCTATGCAGATTTACTAACAGCATTTGAAGACCATGAAGACTTAGATTCAATTGCCATTTATGACCAATTATATCTAACAGGAACAATTGACAGCAATTCCATTGGAGAAATAAGAATCATTACGGAAGAACGTCAAAATCAAATATCAGATGAGCACCGCAACAACTCCCAAATTAGTCAAACTAGGCTCATCGGTGATACAATTCTCTACGACCAAATTTTCAGCGATGTTTTTGTAAATATTAATGGAGCAGGAAGAGGTATTTATTACAATAGAGAAAAAGGCATTGTTGCTTTCAAGTTGTCAGAAGAAGGCTTTTGGGTACTAAAAGAGTAAGAAAATTTATTTTAAACTCAACAATAAAATAACACCTGTAGTTAGTAAAGTCAAGAATATTCCTGCAATAAACAAGGTAAAAGCCGCACGTATCCAAGTCATCTTATACCCTAACCTTTTACCAACAAAAAATAAATCTTGGGCAACATAGTCTTGTAGATTAGAGGTGTCTTTAAGTTTCTGCTTGATATCTAGAAAAAATTCTTCTGGTTTCATTTTAAAATAATTGCCAAAAAAGAAAGGGCTTGCGGTATTCTTATCTTTTAGAGAATTTCTGAAATTTTCAAAATTACTGGGACGCAAAACCATAGCAGAGATATACATCGTCGCAAAGCAGGTAATTGACATAATTATCGCTGGAATGTATAAATAAGTGCCCACCATTTCGTCAGCATTTGATAAAATCAATGGAACGGCAATAGAAATCATGATACCATTCAAACTCAAAAGCATATTCGCTTTGTTGTCTGCAATATTGGTGAGTTCAATATTATTTCGCTGGGTCGTCCGAATAACATTGAGTGCTTCCTTAGATATTTTGCCTTTTTTCTCCTTCTTTTCTGTCATAGCTTTTGTTGTAATTCTTTATTTTAGGTACTACGATGAAAACTGTGGGTATGACAATTTTCCGAACTTTAAGTAAAAAAGGAGAAAGGTGTCAGGAGTTAATATTAACCCACACTGTTAACCGTAGCACCTTATTTTATGACGCAAAAGTAAAACTAATCATGATAATACAAGACATTGAACTCAATATTCAGATATAAACTAGCATCTGAGGGCAACTTTTATGCATGAATAGCAAGTCTGTTTCCTTTTTTACCAAAAATTGAATGAAAATTCATATAAGTTTTCTTAATTTGCGTCGCTTTTCGAGATTACTACATTATACACAAAAACGTTACCCTTCGACGACTGTTATTCGCCAATTATATTCACCTCAAATTAAGTCTGCACAATAATTTTTGATTCTCCGTCAAATCGTGTGATCATTTTTTTCCTGTCACACGATTTGACGGAGAACGTAATTTTTTACTATTCTACTCATTCTGCAAAGGAGGAGTAGAAACCGAATCAACAGAACCTTGATGAAAAAATCTATTTTCCTATTACTATTGCTCGCATGCAGTGCAATCACTCTATTCTCTCAAACAGATAAACGCCTCGCGCAAGGCTTAGTCCCTATCGAAAAAATTGCATCGCTTCCACTCCCCGCTCAAGATACAGAAGCCTTACTTTCTGAAGAAATAGCCAAGCGAACCTCTGGTCGTGCACCAAAATACGCCGTTAATATTCCAGTCCTTTTTACCCCACAGTCACATGGACTCTGGGAAACTATCAAGGGCGATAGAATGATTAATCGGATGAAAATCAAATCATCAGGAGCAGAAGCCATTAATTTAGGTTTCACAAGATACAATATGCCTGTTGGTGGTCAGCTATTTCTCTATTCATCTGACTATCAAGAAGTTTTCGGACCTTTTACGCCCGCAGATAATGAGGAACACGAACAACTCTGGACGCCCAATATTACAGGGGACGAGATTATTGTAGAAATTCAAATCCCTAAAAGCGCATACAAAAATCTTGATATCGAATTAGGATTTGTCAACCACGCTTTCCAAAAATTCAGCTCTGCGGGTCTACTCTCTGGCTCTTGTAATTTGGATGTCATCTGTGGTACAGCCGACGGTTGGGGCATTGTTGAGCCACACAGAGATATTATCCAGTCAGTAGCCGTTATTAGTACAGGAGGTGGTACTTTTTGTACAGGTTTTTTGATTTCAAATGCAAATCAAGATTGTACGCCTCTCTTTATGACTGCCAATCACTGTGGTATAGACGGAAGTAATGCGGCATCACTCGTCACTTATTGGAATTTCTTTAATTCAACTTGCCGCCAACCCGACTCGGCTGCCAGTGGCAATAATGGGGACGGTTCTTTAGCCGATTTTAATACAGGCGCTACTTTTCGTGCCACAAATGCGGCATCAGACTTTGTCATCGTTGAGCTAGATGACCCTGTTTCTGAAACAGCAAATGCATACTTCGCAGGCTATGATGCCAGTGGTGCTCAACCAACTAGTGCAATCGGTGTTCACCACCCAAGCACAGACGAAAAACGAATTTCTTTTGAAGATGACCCAACAGAATTCACAACTTATGGTAGTGCTAATCCAACCACCAATTATACACACGTACGTGTCGTAGATTGGGATACAGGTACAACGGAAGGTGGTTCTTCTGGTTCTCCTCTTTTTGACCAAGACGAGCGTATCATCGGACAATTACATGGTGGTGGTGCTGCCTGCGGCAATAATTCAAGTGACTGGTATGGTTCGCTCGCCGTTTCTTGGGAAGGTGGCGGAACTTCGACTACACGCCTCCGCGATTGGCTGGACCCAAACAACACTGGAACATTAGTAAACAATGGATATTACGCAGGTAATTGTGATTTTTCAGTGTTAACTAATCCAGGCTCGCAGGATGTTTGTCCTCCTACAAATGCGATTTATACCTTAACAGTTAGTGATGCATTTACAAGTAATGTAACACTATCTATTTCGGACTTGCCAGCAGGCTTAAATGCTTCGTTTAGTAATAATAATGTATCTCCTGGTGGTTCTACATCATTGACGATTTCTAATACAAGCAATAGTCCAGCAGGGAGTTTTACGTTCAATATTAATGGCTCTGACGGAACAAACACCTCTACTAATAGCTTAGTAATCAATATTTTACCAAGTGCAGGGAGCGCACCAACTTATAGTGCACCAAATAATGGGATAACAGGACTCGACCCATTTCCTACTCTTTCATGGACTGCTGAAACTGGTCTTGATTATAATATTGAAATAGCGACCAATGCTTCTTTTTCAAATATCATAGAAACAGCAACGGTATCAGGTAGTTCTTATAGTTCAACAAACACGGGTAATGCCTTGACTACTTATTACTGGCGTATCGCTGCAAGTAGCGATTGTGGTAGCGGTTCTTTTGGTGCTGGCTGGTCATTTACCACTGCTAATGTGCAATGTGTAGGTGCAAGTACTGCGGGCTTAGAGTTAACTATCGGTCCAAATAATGGAAATACGACTGTCTCGGTTTTAAACATTCCAAACGATGCACTTATATCTGACGTCAATGTTACGGGCATTGATTTGACGCACACTTGGATAAACGATTTGACAATTTCTTTGACTTCACCAACTGGTCAACAAGTTTTATTAATGGAGCAAATATGTGATGATGAAGATAATATGTTGATGAATTTTGATGACCAAGCAGCAAGCCTGTTTACAGATATCCCTTGCCCTCCTACTGACGGTCAAACTTATCAGCCTTTTGAGGCATTATCAGCTTTTAATGACCTGAATGCTCAAGGTGATTGGACATTAACAATAACAGATAACGCTAATCAAGACGGCGGAACATTTGCTGGTTGGAACCTGCAAGTATGCTTTGCAGAAGCAGCAGCTACAGATTTAATCGCAACAGCCGAAGTAACAGAAAATAACGAATGCTTCGAAGAAGAAGAAGGTGTCATTCAAGTAACTGCAACTGAAGGAACACCTCCTTATACTTATAGTCTTGACGGGGCACCATTTCAAAATGATGATTTCTTTGAAGAATTAGGAGCTGGCACATATTCTGTAACAGTCATGGATGCAACAGGAATGACTGTTACAGTTAATGGTTTAACTGTCACTCATCCCAGTGATGTCTCAGCAGTTATCACTGTAAATGAAGATGATGTAACCATTAATCCAAGTGGAGGAACTGAACCATTTACTTACAGTCTCAACGGTACAGATTTCCAAACAGGCAACACGTTTAATAATTTAGCAAATGGCGAATATGTCGCATTTATAGAAGACTTTAATGGTTGTAGCATAGAGGAGAGTTTTACTATTGCAGTCAATTCTGTTACCCTCTCTGCCGCTATAACGCAGACTATATTTTGCTTTGACGGTAGCAATGCAATCATTACAGCAACAGCTGGAGGTGGTCAAGCGCCTTATACTTTTAGTATTTCAGGAGGAAACACTCAAAATAACGGCACTTTTGATAATCTGCCTGCTGGTACTTATCAAATTACAGTTCAAGATAGCGAGGGCTTTAGTCAAATGACCGCGCCTATTATCATCACTAGTCCTGCACAATTAAATATTGCAGCGAATGTTGACGGTAATAATGTGACGGCAATAGCTTCTGGCGGGACAGGTTCATTACTTTATAGCATTGACGGTGGTAATTACCAGACGAGTACTCAATTCAACGATTTATCAAATGGAACGTACACGCTATACGTGCAGGATTCTAATGACTGTATTCAGACGACAAACTTTACGATAGAGGTCAACAACTTAATGGTTTTGGCTACTTTTGAGCGTATTCTTTGTTTCGATGAAGCTAATGGGGCTATTATTGTCAATGCGAGCGGAGGTTCGACTCCTTACTCTTACAGCCTCAATGGAGGGAATACACAGTCAAGCAATATTTTCAGTCCTTTAGGACCTGATACCTATGAAATCACGGTTACAGATAATGACGGTTTCACTCAGACAACAAATCCTATCACGCTCATTAATCCTGATGAGTTGGTACTCGCTGCCTTGGTGGACGAAAATGAAATTACGGCTTTTGGTAATGGCGGAACAGGTGATTTACTATACAGTATTACTGGTTCTTCTTATCAATCTAATAATATATTTCCAAGTTTATCTAATGGCACCTACACCGTTTTTGTCTTAGATGAGAATGGCTGTACTGCGACACAAGATGTCACAATTGCAGTAAATAATTTAACAGCTTCTGCGCAAGCAGATGACATCAGTTGTAATGGAAATAATGACGGGGCTGTTATTGTTACTGCTGCTGGCGGTCAGGAACCTTACACTTACAGTATCGACGGAACAAACTTCCAAGACAGTCAATTCTTCTTTGAGTTAAGTACTGGGACTTATGAAATCACAGTGCAAGATGCTGACGGATTTACACAAATAACTAATTCTGTTTCTATCGCAGAACCTACTGCAGTTTCTGCTTCTACAACTACAAATGTTGATGAAATCACGGTTAATGCAATGGGTGGAACTGGTAATTTCCAATACAGCATTGACGGCGTAAACTATCAAGATAGCAATGTATTCAGTGGTTTAGCAAATGGAACATATACCGTTTCTGTATTTGATGAAAATGAGTGTTTTGTTACAACAACTGCAATTGTAGCAGTAAATGGTTTGGCTGTTGCTGCCCAATCTGAGGATATTAGTTGTAACGGAGAGAACAACGGAAGTATCATCGTCACTGCTGGCGGAGGTACAGAACCTTACACTTACAGTATCGACGGAACAAACTTCCAAGACAGTCAATTCTTCTTTGAATTAAGTGTTGGGACTTATGAAATAACAGTACAAGATGCCGACGGATTTACGCAAGTGACAAATACCGTTTCTATCGCAGAACCAACTACTGTTACTGTTTCTACAACTACAAATGTTGACGAAATCACTGTTAGCGCAATGGGTGGAACTGGCGCTTTCCAATACAGCATTGACGGTGCAAACTATCAAGAAAGCAATGTATTTAGTGGTTTAGCAAATGGAACATATACCATTTCTGTCTTTGATGAAAATGAGTGTTTTGTTACCGCTACTGCAATTGTAGCAGTAAACGGTCTAGCTGTTGCTGCACAATCTGAAGATGTAAGTTGTAACGGAGAGAACAACGGAAGCATCATTGTCACTGCTGGCGGAGGTGCGGAACCTTATACTTACAGTATCGACGGAACAAACTTCCAAGACAGTCAATTCTTTT
>CALDUB010000482.1 GCA_937923465.1 uncultured Saprospiraceae bacterium | reverse complement strand
TCGCCTCAGCAATATCCGTCGCTTGCATCAAACGAGACTCTGGTAAATCTACACCTTCCCAAGATGCCGACCAAGTAGCCCCTGGCATCACAGAAGTAACTTTGATACCTTTATCTTTCAGTTCAAAACGCAGATTTTTAGAAAATCCGTATAAGGCATACTTACTGATACTGTAAGAGCCTCCGCCTGGATACGCTTGCAAGTTGGCAATGCTACACATGTTAAAAATATGACCAGAACCATTAGATAACATCGCTGGCAATAAGGCGCGCGTTAAATGATAAGCACTGTACAGATTGGTATCAATCATGCTTTCCAAAGCGTCTTCTGCTTCGTCAGTGATATTGCCAGGAATGAATTTCCCTGCATTATTGACCAAAATATCAATCGTTGTCCAATGCTCTTTCACGTATTCAGCAAAAGCGATGACTTCTTCCTTTTTACTCATGTCTGTGACTTTTGTCAAGACTTGAACAGTAGGATATTTTTTGGCAAAATCACTCTTAAAAGCAGTCAAATCCGCTTCTGTACGCGCATTTATCGCAATATCAAAACCATTCGCAGCGTATCTTTCAGCTACAGCACGACCAATTCCCTTGGTTGCGCCTGTGATTACTATTGTCATAAAAGAAGGGTTGTAAGGTTGTAGAGTTGTAAAGTTATAGAGTTGTATAACTTGTAAAGTTCATGCTAACAAATGAGAGCAGAAACTTTACAACTATTCAACATTACAACTTTAAAACCCGATTGCTGCAAAAATATCTTTGAAGTGAATTAAATGGTCTTGCTTTAAAACCACTTGCCACAAAATAGTGACGCTACCCAAAAATACATATATCCATTTGCGAACAATTACTTTTGTTTTTGGACGGTCTGGAGTAAATCCGATTTGCTCTAAAAGAAAAGCATAAAAGGTAAAATCTCCGTCGTCATCGAGGTCGTGTTCTTTATTCATCACACAACGATTAAAAACTACAAATTGCAGTAAAACTGTACAGTAGGCAACCAACACGATAGGCCACCAAAAAAGAACAGGAATAAACCAGCTCAGCATGGTTAAAAATAGGTGTAACCAAAACATGAAATTATAATCTACTTGTTGCGCGAGTGCGTCTCTTTGTGCCATTTTTTAATCTTTACGTTAAAATTTCCGCGAATATAGTGAAGTCTCAAACGCTAATCATAATGAAAAAGTTTTTTTGTCCAATTTTCATTAAGTTTGTCGTGAATTCTATCAAAACAAAACGAAAAATTATGAATGATTCTAAATCGACAGACCTATCGCTCCTACTTTTACGCCTTACCTTTGGTGGCTTGATGCTCATTAATCATGGTCTACCCAAATTAGACAAGTTAATGGCTGAAGGTCCTGTTAAGTTCGCAGACGTCATGGGCTTGGGTGCGGCAAATTCATTAAGACTAGCAATCTTTGCAGAATTAGTTTGTGCGGCGCTCCTAGTCTTAGGTCTATTTACGCGTTGGGCTGCACTTCCCTTAGTGATTACGATGCTGGTGGCAGCTTTTATGATTCACGGTGGCGATTCATTAGCAGATAAAGAACATGCCATTCTGTTCCTGATTCCTTATATCATATTGATGATAAAAGGTGCTGGTTGGTATTCTTTGGATGCCCAATTATTGAAAAAAGATTAAAGGCAAACATGAGTCATCCCGAATTTTCAGTTAGAAGGTTCGGGATTTCTGTTTTCTTTCTATTTTTCGGTAGACTTATCACTTCTTTTCATTATTCTAATTAGAGCGAAAAAAGCAATAAACAACCAAAATACATTAACAATCGTAGAAGGATAAGCCTGATAATAGTAAGTATTGGCAATCAAGAAAATACTCCCCGTCAAGTTTAACCACTGAAAAAGAGCAGAGTCGGCATCCACTTTTTTGTAGCTAATCAGCGCATAGGCAGTAATTAATTCTACCGCAGCTATCCAGCCAACAATATCAATAATCAGTTTAACTAATTCGTCTGTCATGATGTTTTTATTTCGTCGTTAGGAATTTCCCGCAAAACTATCTTAAACCAATCACAATGAGTCCACTTTCTTCACAAAAATATAAATTCTCTCTACCCAACGATATCAGCTATCTAAATTGTGCCTACATGGGACCACTCTTACAGACAGTGGAAGCGGCAGGTATAGAGGGGTTAAAGAAAAAATCTCAGCCTTACCAAATCAGCCCCGCAGATTTTTTCTCAGAGGTGGAGAAATTAAAAAGACTATATGCTCAACTCTTAAATGTAGATGAATCTCAGCGCATTGCTATTGTTCCTTCGACCTCTTATGGCTTAGCTACTGCTGCCAAAAATTCACCTATCAAAAAAGGGCAGAATATTGTAGTTTTAGATGAACAGTTTCCGAGTAATGTTTATACTTGGCAAAGATTAGCGGAAGAAAAAGGAGCTGAAGTACGTTTTGTAGATACACCTAAAAATATCGTTGGGCGCGGAAAAGCGTGGAACGAGTCTATATTACAAGCAATTGATAATCAGACAGCTATAGTTGCCATGCCACATGTGCATTGGGCAGACGGCACAAAATACGACCTTAAAGCTATTGGCAAAAAAGTACATGCTGCTGGGGGGTTATTAATCATTGACGGAACACAATCTGTTGGCGCGTTGCCTTTTGATGTAGCAGAAATAAAGCCCGATGCCTTGGTCTGTGGTGGGTATAAGTGGCTCTTGGGAGGCTATTCATTTGGCTTGGCTTACTATGGTGAAGCGTTTGACAACGGAACTCCAATTGAAGAAAACTGGACGAACCGTCTGGATAGCGAAGACTTCCGTGGACTAGTAAATTATCAGCCTAAATACAAGTCTTTTGCTAACCGCTATGCTGTTGGACAACAGAGTCATTTTATAAATACACCAATGGCAATTGCGGCATTAAATCAGATATTGGAATGGACGCCCGAAGGGATACAAAGATACGCCGAGGGCTTATTAAAAGAGCCAATGGGCGCGCTACAAAATCTAGGTTGCATAATGGAGGAAGAAGCATTTAGAGGCAACCACTTAGTGGGCTTGCATTTGCCTGAACATATTAATCTGGAAAAATTACAAGCACGATTTGCAGCGGAAAAAGTGATTGTGTCGGTACGTGGAAATGCGATTCGTATTTCGACACATGTGTATAATGAAGCTCAAGATTTTGAGAAGCTATTAGCTTGTTTTAGATAAATAGAAAACAGGTGCTTTCTGCAAAAAATAAGGGCAAACGCATCAAGAAATAAACGTTCTCTGACAAATCCCCCCGCGTTGCGGGACAAACAGTGATTGTCCCGTGCAACGGGAGGATTTGTTAAGGAACCAAAATAAATAAGTCCTACTAATTTTGACTATCAGACAGGTTTTGCATTTCCATTTCATTCATGTTTGAATTTCTACGCATCCAATTCGTGTCTGCTTGTAGTAAGTAATCTGGCATATTATCGCTCATACTTACTCTAGCATCTTCGAGGTCATTTCGATAGAAAAACATAAGTCTTCCTTGCTCTACGCTATAATTTCCATAATCAGCTTTTTTAGGATTGCCCTTCGCTACGCTGTAGGCGCAGTACCCACCATATGCAGGCGTATATTTTGCGGGGTCAGCTTCAAATTTTTCCAAATTTTCCGCGTTTTCAAAATAGAAAGTATCGCTATCTATTGTACTGCGAAACTCTGGCTTGCCTCGCAATGGCTCATTGTTAAAATAGCTTACAGGGTCAAATCCATCTAGGGCGATACCGTCTCGGTTTACATCTAATAGGGACATATTATTTTATTTTTTTGGTTAGGGACTTGGCAATTAATAAGCTACGCAAAATGACGCCGCTATTTTTTCTTTTAACAAGGCGTGAAGAGGGATAATTGTTGATACTTTGACCGATGAACAACGCAGTTAAAAGGAAAAAGAGCAAGTCAGGTGCGTAG
>CALDUB010000481.1 GCA_937923465.1 uncultured Saprospiraceae bacterium | reverse complement strand
TCCTGACCCCTCGCCCCTGACTCTTCATTTTTTACAGCTCAAAGTTCGGCTCCAAATGGTGCTCAGAACTATCAGCATAATAATCTTTAATGTATTGTACAGCCTCTTTTGGGTCATCAGTCAATAACCATAGGTCAGGGTCATTTGGGCTAATATTGCCATACTTACCTAAAACTGTAGTCTTAATCCATTCTACCAATCCTGTCCAATAATCAGTACCCATCAAAACGATTGGCACTCCTTTGATTTTCTTTGTTTGGATTAAAGTCAATACTTCAAATAACTCATCGAAAGTACCAAAACCACCTGGCATTGCGATGAATGCCTGCGCATACTTAACAAACATTACCTTTCTAATAAAGAAATAACGAAAGTCAATACTCAAATCTGGATTAATGTATTGATTGCCGCTTTGCTCAAATGGCAAGCGAATGTTTAGACCGATAGATGCTCCTCCTTCAAGGTGTGCACCATAGTTACCAGCCTCCATGACACCTGGTCCACCACCTGTAATAACTCCAAATCCTTCTCTAACCAATTCTTGAGCAACACTTGTCGTCAATTTATATACTTCATGTTCTTTTGGCGTACGCGCCGAACCAAATATAGACACACAAGGACCTACGCTATTCATTATCTCAAAGCCTTCCGTAAATTCACTCAACACCTTGAACATTGTCCAAGCATTTTCGCCTTTTATACTTTCCCAATTTTTACGCGGGTGGTTTGATTTTTTTAATTCTTCACTCATCTGAGTTTATTTTGTGCAATTGCTTAGTTGGCTGCTTGATATAGGAGAGCTTAGTTTTCTCTTGTTATTAAGACAATTACGTGATGAAAAAATGGGCGAGAGAATGGTTTTAGGATTATTCTTCGCCATTATAAAACAAGACAGCCTGTTCATAACGAACAGGCTGCATGTAAAGTTTTATCTGATTACTTACAGATGTATATATTTTTCGTTATGTGGAGATTTTCAACGACTTCTTGACTGATATTTTCCTATTTATAGTTTGGAAATTCTTGGTCAATAAACTTATGCAACTCATCCACATTATTAAATTTGTCGAAAATCTCCTTATACTTTTCCGAGCGACGCGGATTATTCGGTGAAACATATTTTAATACGTCTTCCGCTGTTATTTCTTTATCGCTTAAAATGATTAAACGTTCTACGACATTGCGCAATTCACGAATATTTCCAGTCCAATCCACATTTTTCAATGCTTTCAATGCATCTGGAGTTACCTTTTTCGGAATGGTACCATATTCTTTGCAAATAATTTCTACAAAATGCTGTACCAATAATGGAATATCATCACGACGCTCATTTAACTTTGGAACGTGTATCAAGATAACCGCCAAACGGTGATACAAATCTTCACGGAAACGTCCCGCTTTGATTTCTTTACGCAAGTCTTTGTTCGTTGCCGCGACAATACGTACATTGACAGAGATAGCTTTATCTCCACCTACGCGTGTAATAACGCTTTCTTGCAAAGCACGCAATACCTTAGCTTGAGCAGAAAGACTCATGTCTCCAATCTCATCTAAGAAAAGAGTCCCGCCATTCGCTTGCTCAAATTTCCCGATACGTTGTTTGTGTGCAGAAGTAAATGACCCTTTTTCGTGCCCAAATAATTCAGACTCAATCAATTCAGAAGGAATCGCAGCACAGTTAACTTCAACCAACTGCCCTTGCTTGCGCTCGCTCTGCTCATGCAACCAACATGCTACAAGTTCTTTACCTGTACCATTGGCACCTGTAATCATCACGCGCGCCTCTGTCGGAGCAACACGTGCGATAGTCTCTTTGATATGTGTAATCTCCGCAGAGTTACCTATAATTTCTTGTACTTTAGATTTGGATACCTGACGGCGCAAATCTTTCTTCTCTGTAATCAAAGTACTCTTGTCCATTGCATTACGAATCGTAATCAAAAGACGGTTCAAATCTGGTGGCTTAGATATAAAATCAAAAGCACCTTTTTTAACAGCATCAACAGCTGTGTTAATATCCGCGTGACCCGAAATCATAATAGTCGGTGTCTCTGGTGCGAGTAATTGAATACGCTCAAGAGCCTCCATGCCGTCCATTTTCGGCATTTTGATATCCATGATGATGATGTCGTACTTATTTTTTTTAAGTTTCACGAGGCATTCGAGTCCGTCTTGCGCCTCATCTACTTTGTACTTTTCGAATTCCAAAATGTCACGGAGGGTACGACGGATGCTTTGTTCGTCATCGACGACGAGAATTTTTGCCATAACTTAATTGAGTCTTTTCGCGGTCTTGCTTGTTGCAGAATTCGGTTGTTTTTCATTGTTCACAGGAAAATAGGAACGTACGAAGCGACCGGCAACATCTAAAACTACGTGATTTAATAATAGTGTTTCGCTAATGTGTCAAGGTCGTCTTTCCAGTAAAAATAAATAAATAGGATTATAATTTTTGCTTTCCTGAAAACCCCAATAGTTTCATAACATAATTGGAGGATATGAATAGTAGTAGTTCGATTCTCCGCCAAATTGTATAAAAGTGACATGAAAACAATAAAAAACTAAGTTAATATTTGACTTTAGTTTTTCATTTTTTTCCTATCACACATTTTGGCGGAGAACAGTGAATTTCGAAAATATGGTATATGCCTACAAATATGGCAACATATTAAAGAAATACAAAATGTAAAGTAACAATTTTTACGCCAAAGTAATTAAAAACTACCTATTCTAACAAATCAATTTATAAAAATTTATAATAAGTAAATTATTGTCTGGCAGTGTGTTGTGTCTTTACGAAAGGAAACAACATTAGGTTACACTAGTAAAAATGTAAATATTATTGTTTATAAATATATTTACCTCCCAAAAAATAATATACGAAATTTATTATTTCGCTAAAAAAATCGTGAAGGGTAGATATTTTGTAAAAGAGGGTAATTAATAATTAATCTGTGTAGGTAGAAATGTATGATAAAGCTATCAAAACTAGCATTAACAATACACTTAATATTTATACAATTGGAAGGTAGAATCAGAAAGACGCTGCAATTTACTGAATGTCAGTGAATTAAAAGAAAAACTTTGCTGGTTTTACAAAATCTATTTTATCACTTCCTATTTCGTACTCAATTCCTTAATTGCCAACCAAGACATAAGACCAATACTCGTCTCTAGTGCTTTCTCATCAATATCAAAGGTAGGCGTATGAACAGGCGAAGTAATACCTCGCGCCTTGTTCCCTGTCCCTAGTCGATAAAAACAAGCTGGCATTTTTTGGGAATAGTAAGAGAAATCTTCGGCGGTCATCCTAATTGGCAAGTCAATTACATTCTCTTTGCCTAAAAATTCAATGGCATCTGCTTTTGCACGTGCAGTTAGGCTTTCTTCATTTATCAAAAAAGGATAACCCTTCATCACTTCAAATTCGCAAGAACCGCCCATGCTTTCAGCTATTCCTTCTGCTATTTTTACCATTTTCTCGTGTGCTTCTGTACGCCACTTTTCATTCATCGTTCTGAATGTTCCTTGCAATTTCACTTCATCAGGGATGATATTTGTTGCACCGCCAGTCGAGTTAATCTTCCCAAGAGTCAAAACAGAAGGTATCGTAGGATTGGCATTGCGGCTGACTACCTGCTGTAATGCCGTGATAATGTGCGCCGTGATGACAATCGTGTCCACTCCTTTATGCGGAAGCGCACCATGCCCGCCTTTACCTCGCACGGTCAAAAATAATTCATCTGCTGAAGCCATGTACATTCCTCCACGAAATCCAACCGTTCCCGCCTCCAATGGCGGATGAACGTGCTGTCCAAAAATACTAACAGGACTTGGATTTTCTAAAACGCCCTCAGCAATCATAATCGATGCACCACCAGGTAGTTTTTCTTCCGCTGGCTGAAAAATTAACTTTACAGAACCTTCAAATTCATCGCGCAAATCATGTAAAATTCGGGCGACGCCCAACAAGGACGCCGTGTGCACATCATGTCCACAAGCGTGCATAATACCTTCGTTCTTAGATTTGTAAGGAACGTCATTTGCCTCTTGAATCGGTAAAGCGTCAAAGTCTGCGCGCAAAGCAATAACGCGCTTATTAGGGTTTCGTCCTTTGATAAGACCAACAACACCGTTGTCTGCAATACCGTGCTCGTGCTCGATATTCATTTTTTGTAATTGGTCAGCGATGTATCGTCCCGTTTTTTTCTCCTGATAAGATAACTCTGGGTGCTGATGTAGATACCGACGAATGGCGATGATGTCTTCGTGATAAGCGTGTGCGCGGTCTTTGATTTTTTTCTGCAAAATACGTGATGTTTAAGCGTCACGGTCATTCCTCGCCGTGACATTCACTCAATTCACGGCGTGGAATGACAGTAATACTATTCCTCCTCTACTGGAGAAATGCTTTCAATATAAAATATTTCTTTCTCGTAGTTGATATAAAACTTACCATTAGAATAACCGATACCGTAAAAAGAATTATTACTCCCCTCTCCTGTGTCGATTTCATCAGAATAAACAATTTCATCTACATCTAATAAATCATCAGTAACTAAGCCCCAAGGAAAGCCTAACGCGCGTTGAGAAAAGACAGAGTCTCCTACTACTTCGATTTCTTGAAGTTCAGACTCTTCATTTAAACGAATCCATGATAAGCCATTGTCTAAAGACGAGTGCTGGTCAAACGAGTTAAATCCAGTAGCGATAATTCGATTGTCTTTCTTGAAAAAATCAACAATCCAACGCCCTAAGTCGCCCACATTTGCTGGGCGCTCAGCATTACCATCTGGTGTCAAGCGATAAGCACCATTTTTCGTTCCTACATAATAATTTCCATTAATAAAACGAACGACTTGCAATTGGTCTTCTCCTTCTTCTACATCCATCAAGTCAACACGATGCGTTGGAGTAAGCGTTAAGATTTCATTGTAATTCATGCTTGGCTCTAAATCAAAATAGAATGCAACATAGTGAAAATTGACGATTGTTAATAAAACAAACTGAGTTTCTGTATCATTAAAAGCTCCGTTTAAACGAGCTTCACGGTCAATCTCGACTTTGTTATCTGTAGGATTTTTCAAATCATTAGCAATAATTCTGTGCTGGATACCAGGATTTCTGGCAGCATGAAATTCTATAACATCTTTTCCAGCATCCAATGTGTAACGAACAAAGAAATTGTCATCTAAAATCGGGCGCCCAATTTCGCCGTCACTATCCTGAAAATCATATAGAGCTAACAAGGTATCTTGTCTGCTGATGCGCGCAAAATGGTTTTCGGTAATCGCATAAATTTCAAAAGGTGTCCCTATCAAATTTCGGATTGGGTCTTGTAAGCGAATCGACTCTACGCGTTGCCATTTTGGTCCTACAATTTCAGGATTAACTGACTTTGCACGAAAACATGCAGTAAAAACTAATACGGTAAAAAGTCCCAAAAAGAGATTTCGAGTGTTAAATGAAGAAGTCATGTGATTGGTGTTGTTGTGTTTGTTCATGGTGAACGGATTATCAGTTGGTTCTTAAAAAAATTATAGTTTTTTAAAAGAACAGTTAGTTTTCTCATCCAACTACGGCTTTTGTAGCGGATTTAAAAGGCAAAATTTAATTATGATTGAAAATTTGAACAACACTTTGCTTTGGAAAGAAAATCGTACAATCCTCAATTTAGAGAAAAATCATAATGTAAGGAGGGTAGATTTGAGACGCAAATATACGGTAATCGTAACTATTTATCCAGTTTTAGTTGACTTTTGAAGAAATCCGTCGTCATAAAAGTACATTTCGTCTTACTTTTCTAACTTTACGCATCTTAAAGGAGTTATTAGTAAGTAATATACCCAATCTAAACGGGAATATCTTATTATTACCAACTCCCTGAAATCGTTTTTAGTAGGAA
>CALDUB010000480.1 GCA_937923465.1 uncultured Saprospiraceae bacterium | reverse complement strand
ATTGAGGCGGAAAAAGAAGACGGTGTTGCAACGACAAAAGGTAAAATCCTCATGGCAACCGTAAAAGGCGATGTACATGATATTGGTAAAAATATCGTGGGTGTTGTTTTGGGTTGTAATAACTACGAAATTGTGGATTTGGGCGTTATGGTGCCTTATTCGAAGATTTTGTCGGAAGCAATAAAGCACAATGTCGATGTTATCGGCTTGAGTGGTTTGATTACGCCGAGTTTGGATGAAATGGTGACGATGGCAAAGGAAATGGAGCGTCAAAACTTCAAAATTCCATTAATCATCGGAGGTGCGACAACTTCAAAAACGCATACAGCAGTTAAAGTTGAGCCACATTATAATGGACCGACAGTTCACGTTTTAGATGCGAGTCGAGCGGTGAGTGTCGTGAGTTCCTTATTGAGTAAAGAAGAAGATACAGCATCAAATTACATCCTTGACACGCGCGCCGAGTACAGCCGTATTCGCGAGCAACGTAAAGGACGTAAATCCAACAAAAAATACCTCACGCTCAAAAAAGCGCGTGCGAATAAAACAGAATTCGATTGGTCAACATATACACCTCCAAAACCAAGTTTCACAGGCATCAAAGTCTTTGACAACTACAGTTTGGAGGAATTGAGTGAGTATATCGACTGGACACCTTTCTTTTCTTCTTGGCAATTGGCGGGTAAATTCCCAGCTATTTTGACAGATGAAGTTGTCGGTGTAGAAGCACAGAAATTATATAACGATGCACGTTCAATTTTGCGTCGTATCATTGATGAGAAATGGTTGACAGCAAAAGCAGTTATCGGTTTCTTCCCTGCGAATGCAGTTAATGACGATGATATCGAAGTTTACGACGACGAAACGCGTGCGGCAGCTAAGGTTTTGCTGCACAACTTGCGTCAGCAAGCACAAAAAGCACCTGGACGTCCGAATATTTCTTTGACGGATTTTGTTGCACCAAAAGGAACACAAGATGATTACATCGGTGGTTTCGCAGTAACAACGGGTCTCGGCATCGAAGAACACGTAAAACGCTACGAAGCAGACTTGGATGATTACAACGCTATCATGGTGAAAGCTTTGGCTGACCGTTTGGCAGAGGCATTTGCAGAGCGGATGCATGAGCGTGTACGTAAGGAGTTCTGGGGTTATGCAGCAGATGAAGCATTTGATAATAATGATTTGGTAGCGGAAAAATACCGTGGTATTCGTCCAGCGCCAGGTTATGCCGCTTGTCCAGAGCATACGGAAAAACAGACGCTTTTCAGTTTGTTAGATGTAGAAGAAAAGATTGGTGTCAAATTAACGGAGAGTTGCGCGATGTATCCAGCGGCTTCTGTGAGTGGTTTTTATTATGCGCATCCAGAGAGTAAATACTTTGGAGTTGGGGCGATTTCTAAAGACCAAGTGGAGGATTATGCGGAGCGTAAAAGCATGAATTTAGAGGAGGCGGAACGTTGGTTGGCGCCGAGTTTGAATTATGATGTTTAGGGAACGGTTGACGGCCGCTTCGCTTGAGGGGGGACGGGCTGTGTGTCTTTAGTTTTTGAGGAATCGAGACTTTACCTTTGGGGTGGGGTCTCGATTTTTTTTATTTTAGAAGTGCTTTCATTATACTCATCAGGTGACTCAAAGTCACCTGATGAGTATAATGAAAGTAGTCTTAAATAAACAGTAATTTTTTTGCTAATTCCTGATTACACAAAGTTCCTTTTCTAAGACCTGCATAATCGCGTGCTGAAGAATACATATAGTCTTCAGGTTTAGTGACGAGATTTGCCTCTTTTGCATTCTCATGAATGTAGTGAAAGCAGTTTGTTGCGTAATCATTACCTTCTGCAAAACTAAAATCTTTTGTTATTGATTTTTCTCCCGTCCACAATTTTCCGTCAAAGCCATTCTTAGCTTTAGTTTTTTCTCGAAATAGAGAGCCTGAATTTCCTTCTTGCTTGTTAATTGCTCTTGTATAAGAACGCAACATTATAGCGATAGATTCACTGAAATTTCTAATTTTAGGTGAGCTATCTGACTCTTTCTGTAATTTTTGTGGGATTTGTTTGTATCTAAAATTTGTTAGGTGAGGCGGCGGAATAGGGGCATCAACAGAATGCATATAAATTAGAAAATGGAAATGATTTGGCATGAGAGAATATGCTAAAAAATCAGCATGAGGGAGTAAAAATGCTCGTATTTTTTTCAAGAAGAAAAGGTAGTTTTCATCAATAAAGAAAATTTGTCTGCGATTGTTTCCTTGATTATAGACGTGATAAAGATTTTCGTTTTGGCAATTCATGTGTAGCTTTTTGGTTTTTTATTTGGTATTAAAAATTGTCATTATACTCATCAGGTGACTTTGAGTCACCTGATGAGTATAATGACAATTTTTAAAGTACTCTATTTGGGGTACTTTATTTACTCTTCCTCAGAAAAATCTTTAATCCTCTTATGTTTTTCCAATTGTCCAGGAATAGTATCCAACAAAGCGCGAATTTCATCTACATTATCTGTAATCTTTGAAATATGCCATTCATAATTTAAGCGTTTTGACTCCTCTGATTTCAATCTTTCAAATTCCTTAATCATATAAACCTTAAACTCTGGTGACAGCCAAGAACAAAATTCTAAGGCAATATTTGTATGTGCAAAAGTACCACCACCATGTCTACCCCGTTTGGAAACCAAACCAATCGCATTGTATTCCTTTATCCATTTTTCGGGCGTGATTTTTCGTAGATTATCAGTCGCTTGTCCCATAAACGTGTCCATTTGGACACCTTTAGAATTGAATTTGGGATTATACAATTTTTCCCAAGTCCAAAGAAAACGTAGCGTTCCCGAGTTCTTCATCCAATTTCGAATAACAAAACGCGGTTCATCTTCGTCTGACTGTCGAGCGATATCTGTCAGGGATACATAGTCACCATCTTCTCGCTCTGTTATTTTAATCTCTATTCCTTTGACAGTAATTTTTTTACTCATAGTCATTTTATCTTTTTCTAAACGTGTCCATATGGACACGTTTAAAAAACTAATTCTTTTGGTTATTTTCCAAAACTATATTAATTGGTATAGTTTTGCCCGATAAGCAATACAAAGATAGTCAAACCAATTTGATTTAATAACACTACAAAAACTCTAAAAATCGCATTCTAAAAATAAAAATATAAAATCTATCTGTCCAACAATATGTTTTTTAAAATGAAACACATACTTTTGTTTCACTGATATACTCGTAAGGATAAAAAATAATAAAATATGGCAACAATAACTTTTGAATTGGATAATATGCGCGATTTGGAACTTCTCCAACTCGTGGCGCAACGTATGGGCGCAAAAGTTGTTGAACGTCCATTACCCAAGAAAAGAAGACCTTCTGCACGGAAGATTAAAGTGCCGCCACCGTATAATACGCAGCAGGTACAGGATAATATTTTTGAATTTGAAGTACAATTACCTGAAGATAATTCATAAAACAAGAAAGGCGAAAAACTAATAGTTTTTCGCCTTTCTTGTTTTTTACAGTTCTTCATATGCCATATCTCCAAAATATGGCATATTTTTGAGCTGGTCTTTAAAAATCATTTGAATTTAAATCAATATATGCGTACAATTAATGCAATCTTCCTCTCGATAGTCCTCATTAGTCTAATCTCTTGCGAAAATCCTTCTCCACAGACAGTGGAAAATAAAGCACAACCAGTGCCTAATCGTATACCACCCAATGAATTCGTGGCGACTCTAGAAGAGGCTCATTCAACAGAAGAGGTTTTATCAAATAATGCTATCAGTTTTGATTTAAGACTCGTTTTTGGAGGAAGAGAGGCATTTAATGGTACTGTCACAAGTAGAACAGATTCTGGAAAAATAAAACTAAAACGCAAATCTGACGGTGCAGAAGTCATTTTTGACGGAGAAAAATACTTCATTATTCCTGATACTGCCAAGTGGCGTGGGGCACGTTCTTCTATTTTTACATGGCAATACTTTTTTATGGCACCTTATAAACTGAATGACCCAGGTACAAAATGGGAATTAACAGGTGAAAAATTAATTAGCGGTCAACCACATAAAACAGGTAAACTATCATTTGAAGCAGGTACTGGTGATGCACCAGATGATTGGTATTTGATTTATCAAAACCCTCAGGATAGTACAATGGCAGGCATGGCATATATAGTGACAGGCGGAGGCACAAGTCAAGAAGAGGCTGAAAAAAATGCACACGCTATTTATTACCGAGATTATCAGGAATTGAGTAACGGAATTTCGATTTCGTCTAACTGGGATTTCTATAATTGGAATAAAGAAGAAGGCTTTAATGGTAAGCCTATAGGTACCGCTGCTGTTTCCAATGTGCGTCTGTTGAAAGAAGAAGGAGATGTATTTGAGTTACCCAAAGGAGCAAAAGAGACTGTAGACTAAACTTATTGACAAAAAAGCTATCTTTACTTACCATTTTTGACATTCTAACACCAAAAAAATGAAAAATCAGATTGCGATAGCTTTTTTATTTCTCTTTTCCGTTCAACTGAACGCTCAAGATTTTTATCGAG
>CALDUB010000479.1 GCA_937923465.1 uncultured Saprospiraceae bacterium | reverse complement strand
GTCCGACGCCTTCCCAGTTCAATTTTCAAATTACAAGCAAGCTAACTATATGGATTTCAAAGACTTAGGTTTATCTTCTCCCCTTCTCGATGCTTTAATCAAAGCGGAATACAAAAGCCCTACGCCCATTCAAGAGGCAGCTATTCCTGTCATTTTAAAAGGCAAGGACATATTGGGTATTGCGCAGACGGGCTCGGGTAAAACCGCAAGTTTTGTCTTGCCTACTTTGATGAGATTGCAAAAGGATACCAGCTTAAAAAATCGACATGTAAAGGTCTTGACTATCGTACCGACACGTGAATTGGCGGTGCAAGTCAATGAGGTCTTTCAACAATTTGGAGAAGCAATGCCCGAGCGCATAAAATCAATGGCGGTGTATGGTGGTGTGTCTATTAATCCGCAAATGATTGGCTTGCAAAATGTGCATATTTTGACGGCTACACCTGGTCGTTTATTAGATTTAATTGAGTCAAAAGCGGTGAGTCTTTCGGATGTCGGAATGCTTATTATGGACGAAGCGGATAAACTTTTGAATCGTGGTTTTCAAGAAGAAATCAATAAAATCATCGCATTATTACCTAAAAAGAGACAAAATCTGCTCTTTTCGGCGACTTTGAGTAAGGAGGTGACTGCGATACAAAAGGATTTATTAAGCGAGCCAGTCGTCATTGAGATTGAAAAGAAGGAGGAAAAAATTGAGTTAATCAATCAAGCAGCTTGGTTGGTCACAGAAGAAAAGAAAGGTCCCCTACTCCGTTATTTAATCAAGACGAATGATTTAAAACAAGTTTTGGTTTTCGCCTCTTCAGTCTATCAGGCGAATAATGTGGCGGATAAATTGAATAAAAATGGCGTGCAAGCTGTTGCTATTCACTCTAAGAAAAGTCAAGGTGCACGGACGAAAGCTTTGAAGCAATTTAAAGCGGGAGAAATGCGAGTTTTGGTGGCGACGGATTTGCTGTCGCGTGGTATTGATATTGAGGAATTGCCTTGTGTGATTAATTATGAATTGCCGCGCTCACCGAAAGATTATATTCATCGCGTGGGGCGTACGGGTCGTGCTGCGGCGCAGGGAGACGCCATTTCTCTCGTGACTAAGGAGGATTTACACCACTTTAAGGTGATACAGAAGAAGATGAAAAAGTGGGTGGATTTGAGTTATAGTGAGGAGTTGGATTTGCATGGGTTTTAGAGTATCACGGTCGTTCCACGTCGTGACTGTTGTGATATTCACGGCGTGGAACGACCGTGATACTTTCGAGTCCTGCTCTTTATACTACTTTAAAGCTTGTCTAATATCTTATGTCAAAAGTTCTAATAATAATTGAATAGAATTCATTTATAAGCCCCTACCCCCCTAAAGAGAAACATATTTTGTTTTAAAATTTAAAATATTAAGAAATTTAAGTTTGAATTTTAATTAAATTCATCTTTAAATTTCACATCGAATATTCTTCCCTTCATGGGTCGGGGGCTTATATAACGATTTTCAATTCCCTTACAAGCTCTTTATAACAATACATATTAAAAAATAATAAGTGGAATACTAATTGCACTTATTATTTACTACCCGCCTTCCCTATCAAATCAAATGAATTTCTCCCCTCCTCGTTTTTTTTAATCAAAGTAAAAGCTATTTATCATTTTGAAAAAAGATAAGCAAATATTAGTCATAGAAGACCACAATGGTCTTCGCATGATGGAGGGAATGTTCCTAAAGAAATACTACGATGTCATAACCCGTAAGGATGGTCTTGAGGGTATCATCTGGCTGAGTGCGGGTAACTTTCCTGACCTCATTGTCCTTGATTTAATCATGCCGCGTCTTAATGGCGTAGAGTTTTTAATCAACATCAAGAGTAGTGGTATATTTCGGGACATTCCAGTGATTATTGTCTCGGGAGATGAAGACCAAATCATCATAGACCGCTGTAAGAAGCTCGGCTCGACGGACTATATGATTAAGCCCTTTGACCCGCGTCAATTATATGAAAAAATTGAGGAAACTTTAGCCGCTGTTTCAGTCGCGTAGAGACTAAAGATGTTAGACGTTAGACATTGGACTTTCCACGAGAGAATATAGTCTCTAAACCTTCTAAATAATTGATAATCAAATAAATACACACAATTTTAATTTTAGATTTTATAATATATAACGTCCAAGGTCTAACATCCAAAATCTAAAAAAATAAACATACTACAGCAGAAAACTACTACAACATGATTGCCATACAAAAGCCACTCAAACTTAAGAAAGTTCAATTAGTTGGTTTTTCCTCTTCCTTTAATGATGTCATGAAAGGTTTTGAGGAGAACTTAGTTGATTATAAATTCTCAGATATTTTAGAACCCAGCCAAAGGAAAAAATGGCTCAAGCAGTATAGTAATACTTACGATAAGCTCGATTTACCTTTCGCGATTATTTGTGATTACGAATACTTAGTGGAGACTAATTTCAACCTACTAAGTGATATTCAACTCAATCCACTTTTAAAGGATATTCCTTTTATTTGCTTCAATACAGGGGATAGCAAATTCAACATAAAGGACGGAATGCGCCGTGGAATAGATGATTATTACAAAATGCCGATTGATACGGTTGGTATGCGCAAGCGGATTATGTTTTTGAATCAATATAAAGCTACTTTAAAGTCAGAAATCGTTCAAAACACCGAATTGACAGATTTTAAAATGCCACGGTTTAAGCGTTCGTTTGATATTCTATTTTCGTTAGCTGTATTGATTTGTGCAGGTCCATTTTTATTGTTAGTCGCTCTATTGATTAAGTTAGAATCTAAAGGTCCTGTTATCTATCGGTCAAAACGCGCAGGCTATGGTTTTCAAATCTTTGATTTCTTGAAATTCAGGTCTATGGCTCAAGGTGCAGATAAACAAATCAAAGATTTGTCGCACCTCAACAAGTACGATGCGGCTGGTGAAGAAGGAGAAAAAGGACCTTCCTTTGTCAAGCTAAAAAATGACCCGCGCATCACTAAAGTCGGTAAGTTTATTAGAAAATTTAGTATCGACGAATTGCCACAATTTATCAATGTACTCAAAGGGGATATGTCTATTGTTGGCAATCGACCACTCCCCCTTTATGAGGCAGAACAATTGACTAATGATGAATGGTCAACGCGTTTTTTAGCTCCTGCGGGTATTACGGGTTGGTGGCAAGTCAACAAGCAATCCGCTAAAAATCTACCTGAGTCTGAAAGAATGAAATTGGATTTGGAATACGCGGAAAAGATTTCTCTTTGGTTTGATTTGAAAATTATATTGAAGACGATTCCTGCTATGGTGCAAAAGGATGAGAATTAAGTAAAGTCCAACTTATTAAAATAGAAAGACGCGCAAAGCATCTATGCCTTGCGCGCCCATTTCAAGTATTTTTTTTGAGAGTAGAGTCTTCTGTTGTGTTCTGTTTTTCAGTAATAATAATTTCTTTTCGCATAAACGTAGGCTACCCACTTGGGGCAGCTTAACGTTTCATGCAATAACGCGCCGTACTATTTTGTACCTTCACTTAACTCTCAACAGCAGTTTTCAATAAATCTAAGCCTTTTTGATTCATGTCTCCCATTTCTTTTTTCGCACCAAAAAGCCACATAAAAAAGGAGTCTACCAAAGGCGATTCTACTTTAAAATCTTGCGTTACCGTAATGCCATTTGCACCTTTGTCAAAAGTATATTCAAAAGTAGGTTTGGCAACAAATGGCTTTTGTATATCACATCTCATACCGACATAATTGAGTTCGTCTATCTTTACAATCTCCTGATAACCAAGGTCTTTTCCGCCATTTCCGTCCCAGTGATATTGCGCACCGACAGTACCGTCTGTTCCTTTAACTTCGTATTTTTGTCCAGGGTCAGCGGCTAAAAAAGGAGACCATTTTGGAAAATTCTCTAAGTATTTTACCATGTCAAAAACTTCTTGTTGACTGCCTTTGACCGTCACAGTTTTTTGAATGTGAATGTTGGTTAATTTATTGGCTTGGTAAAATCCATAGCCTAAAAATGCTACTAATGCGATTGCGATAATTGATAAAATCATTTTGAAGTTCATTTTGATAAGTTTAAAAGATTGATGAAAAGTTGATATAGTAACAGTCACTTTCAAAGTGCCTGTTACTTCTTGGAAATCGAAATATCAATTTTCAAGTAAATTATCTGTGGTTGAGTTAAAAGATTGATTAATAATGCATTACATCGGTACGACATCACGCACTTCAACCGTACCACCCATGCTTAAAATTGGACATCCTTTCGCCATTTCTACCGCCTCGTCTATTGTTTTTGCACGTACTATCATGTTACCGCCTAAAGTCTTTCCCTCTGATATGTTGATGCCGTCTGCGACAGATAAATCTGCGCTTAGTTGTTTGCCAGAAAAGCCTAATTGGTTTGTTCCAACTAATTTTTCTGTAATCGCCAAGTTGCCGATGAATGCGCCCCATTGTTGATTTTGGTTTGCTAAGTCTTCTGCTGTTGGTTGATATTCGTTGTTTGGCTCAAATCTGAATATCATCATGTAATTGTTTAAATCTTGCATCTGTGAAAGTTTTTAATTGAATTATTAAATTGATTAACTAATTATACCACAAATTTAGGCGCAAGTAAATTCCCCTTTCTTGTCATATGACAAGAAAACGCGAAAAGGGTATTTTTTTTTGAAAAAAAGTTGGAAGGGAATGATTTTTCTAAGAGGATTGATAGGAAGACTGGACTACTATACAAACTTAGAGCTACTAACTTTTGAAAAGTTAGTAGCTCTATTCACACTCTGAAACACAGGTACAAAGAAGATATGATTGAAACGCGGATGATGCGGATTTGGCGGATTGAGGCGGATTTGAATAAGGAATAACTAAAATCCGCCCTAATCCGCATCATTCCCGACCTTTGGGTACGGGACAGGCAGATTATTAATCATTCTTAGAAAGTAATTTTCGATAAATAGAAATATGCAGGAATAAAATAGTCGCAGGCGCGAAAGCAGGAATAAAACAAAATGGAAAAACACCTAAAGCATCAACACCTTGCGCACCCGTTTCAATTGAGATTTTCGTGAGGATAAAAGCAGTGACAGAAGTCGCTATAATATCCAAAAAGCCAAAGGTATTCCAAGCCCAGGTCAATTTCTTTGCATAGCTCTTTTTCTCTTGCAGTGCTTTAACGACAAAAATACTGGACAAAGCCGTAATGACATCGCCACAGCCCGCAATAAGCGCAATCGAAGCTGGCAGAACTTGGTAAAATCCCAAAATCAAAAAGAAAGAACCTATCAATCTAAAGATATGAATGCCCACTAAATCTGGGAGACTTAGATTTTTCAAGATGTTTTTATAAACCGTCAGATTAAAAATAACCACCATTAAAAACACTAAGAGTGGCATCATCGTGAATTTCAAAATCTTAGGCGGCAAAGTGGCTTCTGCAAATAAACCTTTAAAACAGGCAACACTCACATACAGTAAATATAGCCCATAAAAAATCAAG
>CALDUB010000478.1 GCA_937923465.1 uncultured Saprospiraceae bacterium | reverse complement strand
AGAACAGTACCGCGTATTTGTCGGACGGAATTTGCTTTTCCTTTGACGGGGATTGACTTTGAAGATAAAGTATATGAAGCTGCTCTTCAGTATGAATTGCACTTGAGATACTTAGAAAAAGCTTATGTATATGCTGGGTTTCAGCCTAATTTGGCAAGTTTACCTATAAGTATCGCGGTAGATGCAGAAGTCTATCAAAAGCGCGGCGGCTGGTCTTCGGCTTTGGGAAATAGTGATTTATTGCACGATGTTTTTGTGTTAAATAGTACTGTAGTTTCGCCCTCCCCTCGTGTCGCTGGTTGTCAACCACACGGTACGGGTGCCACAATTAAATCTATTATTAAAAATAAAGGTATCGCGCTGACTTATCATCCTGATTTCTTTTTTGATTTAAAAGTTTTTTTTGATAAACATGGAAGTGATAAAGAGATAGTTTTAGATAAATTAGTGGATTGCCCTAAGGCTATTTCTGCTTATTTTGAAAGTATTGATTTTGAGGATTGTCAGTTGAACGAGGAGACTTTTTTGGAGTATTTTGAGAAGGTGCATTTGGAGAAGTATTTGGAGTTTGCACATGAGGATTTTTATGAGAAGGTTGAGGTTTTGGTGGCTTTGAGTACTTTTTTTAGGGATGTTGGGGAATTATCTGATAGGGATTGGTTGTTGTGGTTGCGGCGGTAGCTTGCGGCTTTCGCTTTTCCACGGATTGCATCCGTGGTTATTCATGTTTGACTACTCCGTAGTCCTAAAACTAAAACAATTGTTATGCTTGATGAGATATTAGATAGACTTGCTAAGATTGAGGAGGAGAAAGGGATTAAAATCCTTTTTGCTTGTGAAAGTGGTAGTCGGGGCTGGGGTTTTCATTCGCCTGATAGCGATTTTGATGTGCGTTTTATTTATATGCGTCCGCAAGATTGGTATGTCTCTATTCATAATCGTTCGGACTTTTTGGATTTTGTGATAAATGATGATTTGGACTTTAAGGCTTGGGATATTCGGAAGGTTTTAGGTTTGATATTGAAGTCGAATGCTACGCCTTTGGAGTGGTTGCAGTCGCCTACGATTTATCGAGATACGCCTAACTTTAGAGAAAATCTGATGCCTTTGGTCAATCAGTATTTTAATCCACGTCATACGGCAAACCATTATTTAGGGATTTGCTACAATTCTTTAAAAGCAGGTATCGTCGGGGATGAATTCAAATTGAAAAAGTACTTTTACGTTTTGCGTCCTTTATTGGCGGCAAAATGGGTCGTGGATAAACGTACTGTGCCTCCTATGGAATTTGCGCCAATGTTGGAAAATGTGGAAGATACTGACTTTTTAAAGGCTGTACATCAACTTATGGAGGTCAAAAAAGATGCCTCGGAAGGTGCTGTGGTTTCGCGTGTTCCTGTGATTGATGCTTATGTGGAGAAGGAGTTGGCGCGTTGTCGGGAGGTGGTTTCTACTATTCCTGTGGTGGAGAAAGACAGTACAGATTTAGATGCTTACTTTCGCAAAACAATCGGATTATAATACTTCCAAGTGCCAAAGGCACGACAGCCTTCAGCCTTGTACGTGAGTGCAAGGACTATCAAAGAATACATGATTGAAACGCGGATAATGCGGATTTAAGCGGATTTTATACATTAAAAATCTGCCCCAATCCGCCAAATCTGCATCATCCGATTAAGAATCATAAATTCTAAAAAACATTTCAAAATCAAAACAAAACCATGAGACATTTCCTCTTACTCTTCCCTCTCCTACTCTTATTATCTTGCCAAGAAGAACAAAAATTTGCCGACCTAATCGTCACCAACGCAAACATCTACACCGTCAATACAACACAAGCGAATGCAGACGCAATGGCTGTCAAAGACGGAAAAATTTTAGCAATTGGCAAAGCAGAAGAAGTTAATAAATTCCAAGGAGAAAAAACCCAAACTGTTGATGCAGAAGGTCAATTCGTCATGCCGGGCTTCATCGAAGGTCACGGGCACTTTAGCAGTTTAGGCGAGAGTTTGATTAATTTAAATTTCCTGAAAGCAAAAAATTGGGCAGAAATAGTTGGACAAGTAAAAGAAGCTGCTGCAAAAGCAAAACCAGGAGAATGGATAGAAGGACGCGGTTGGCACCAAGAAAAATGGGCAAATGTGCCAGAAGAGAACTTTCAAGGTTATCCTTACTTGTATGATTTAAGTGAGGTGTCACCTGACAATCCAGTCGTTTTATATCACGCCAGCGGGCATTCACTTTTTGCAAATAAAGCAGCAGTAAAAGCAGCTGGAATATCGGCAGATACACCAAGTCCGACGGGTGGAGAAATTGTCCGTGATTTTGACGGTAAAATCGTTGGAGTCTTTGAAGAAAGAGCGATGAATTCCATTTATGAAAGCTATCAAGGCTATTTAGAAACATTGCCAATTGCGGAGCGCACCGCACGCTGGTACAAGCAAATTGAATTGGCAGAAGCAGAATGCATCAGCAAAGGAATAACCTCTTTTCAAGATGCAGGAACGAAGGCTTTTGAAATGAAACGCTATCAAAAACTAGCAGAATCAGGCGAATTAGACCTCCGTCTTTTCTCCATGCTAAGACATCCTTACGATACTTTAAAAACCTTGAATATCCCTGATTATCAAGTCATTGGAGCTGGTGATAACTTTTACACTTGCAATGCAATCAAATCAGAAATTGACGGTGCATTAGGTTCTTTTGGCGCATGGCTATTAAAGTCTTACACAGACAAGCCGCACTTTGAAGGTCAAAATACGACTCCAATAAAAGACGTAGAAAACATCGCAAATATGGCGATGCAAAACGGCATGCAACTCTGCGTTCACGCCATTGGTGACCGCGCCAATCGCGTGACTTTGAACGTCATGGAAAAGACTTTCAAAAAGTACGAAGCCGAACAAGATGCACAAGCTAAAGACCTACGTTGGCGCATAGAACACGCCCAACATTTGGATACTTTAGACATTCCGCGTTTCAAAGAATTGGGTGTTATAGCGTCGATGCAGGGTATTCATTGTACATCTGATGCGCCATTTGTTGAAAAAAGATTGGGAAATGAACGCTCTCGCTTGGGTGCTTACCCTTGGCGTTCACTTTTGGATGCAGGTGTTGTGATAGCGAATGGAACAGATGCCCCTGTTGAAGATGTCAGCCCTATCGAAAGCTTCTACGCTTCGGTGACACGCAAACGTGCAGATACAGGCTTTGAATTCTTTACAGAGCAACGCATGACACGCGAAGAAGCTATTCACAGTTATACTTTAGGAAATGCTTATGCTGCTTTTGAAGAAGAGATTAAAGGCTCATTGGAGGTAGGAAAAGTGGCGGATTTTGTGATTTTGTCAAAAGACTTAATAAAATGTTCTGATGATGAAATTTTGAAAACAGAGGTAATTTCTACTTACATCGCTGGAAATCAGAAATTTAAATCAAAATAAGACAAATACTATTTTAAGTCAATTCATGTTAAATTAATTTCATTTGACTTAGAAAATCAGAATAAAATACATCTACTTAAAAATAAATTATTATTAATAAAATTTAACCATAAAATTCACATATCCTCATCACGACAAAATAATAATATATCTTTTGCCAATTGTAAAGAATATTGTATCATTGTAACACTTTATACTCTAAAACTACTATTCCCTACGAACATTCTACACACTCAATACATCTTACTATTTAGCAGATTAATAATAGAATAAGATGATTGATGATACTTTGACAAGAGTGCACACACAGTCAATCATGCAGAATAGCAAAACTATGGATAAATCATGCACACTAACTAACATAATAGTGTTTGCAGATTAAATAATCCACAGTTTCACACACGAACAAATAACGGGAACTATGGCTAAAGTTACACTTTACGATGCCTTTACAAATCTTTCATCAATACAAAAATCACGTATTGTTGCTTTTCTAAATAAACATTTAGATGATGACAAAACGAAACAAATTGATATAGAATGCGCCTTAGACTATGCAGTCAAAGACGTACCTTCTTTCGGCGGTTTTATTGTAAAGGTAGAAGATGATGCTGGAGAAATTATCGGCTCGACTATCGTCACTAAGACAGGTATGAAAGGCTTTTCTTCTGAGCACTTACTTTCTTTTTTAGCTGTTCACCGCGAGCACCGGCACAACGGCGTTTTTAGCAAAATGATGAAAAAAACCCTCGCAATGACAAGCGGTGATTTGGCTTTGCATGTCAACCCTTCTCATCCTAATTTTAAGAATTTTGAAGAAATGGGCTTTGTACCAAGATATATGGAGATGCGTTTGATAAATTAAAATAGTACATTTTTTGTGCGTGTGTAAATAGGAAAGCGGATTTGACATAGTGGTCAAATCCGCTTTTTTATTGAGTTTCTTTGCGTCAAAAGGCTCAAAAGACGTCGGACACTTCAATAAAACAAAAGCAGTCTATCATCAGTCAAAAATTAAAATCAACCAAAATTAGTGTCTGACGTCTGGCTTTTGCCTGTTACAAATGTCAGACACTATGACTCAAAAATTTAGGGAGTGTGTTGATTTTCTGCTTTCTATATAAGTAAAGTGTCCGACATTCACCCTATCATTATTTTATCCTGCGCTGTGGTACTAAAAGGATTATATATTAAATCAATTTCCCAATATTTTTCAGCATCTTCACCCCTCAATATTTCCAACATCAACAAACGAATTCTCAAAATGATAAACCACACATCTATCCTTCTAAAAACACTATCATTCCTACTCTTAATAAGCTGTACATTTAACCTAGACGCCCAAAGAAACAAGAAGAAAACAACTCAAGCAACAGTCACCACGAACTTACCTACGACCTTAGAATACCGAAACATCGGACCATTCAGAGGCGGACGCAGCGCAGCAGTCACAGGCGTAGCGGGCAAACCAAACCTTTACTACTTCGGTGCAGCAGGTGGAGGTATTTTTCGTACAAAAGACGGTGGTCGTTCTTGGGAAAATATCTCTGACGGATTTTTTGGTGGTAGTGTTGGTTCTATCGCAGTCAGCGAATGGGACAATAATGTATTGTATGCTGGCGGAGGAGAAGTAACGGTGCGCGGTAATGTGAGCTATGGTTATGGCGTTTGGAAATCTGAAGATGCAGGAAAAACTTGGATAGATGCTGGCTTGAAAAACTCGCGTCATATTCCTCGCATTCGCATACATCCTCGTAATTCGGAATTGGTATATGCCGCAGTCTTGGGCGATTTATACAAACCGACAAAAGAACGCGGTGTATTTCGCTCAAAAGACGGCGGTAAAACTTGGAAAAAAATCCTTTTTGTCAACGAAAATGCAGGTATAGCAGATTTAATCCTTGACCCAAATAATCCACGGATTATGTATGCGACAAGTTGGAATGTCAACCGGACACCTTACAGTTTGAGTAGTGGTGGTGAAGGTTCTGGAATGTGGAAGAGTACAGATGGTGGCGATAATTGGACGGAAATTTCACGTAATAAAGGTTTGCCACAAACGGATACTTTGGGGATAATTGGTGTCACGGTTTCTCCTGTTAACTCAGAGCGCGTATGGGCGATTATTGAAGCAAAAACTGGCGGTGTTTACCGTTCAGATGATGCGGGCGAAACTTGGAAGAAAATCAATGATGAGCGTAAATTGCGTCAACGCGCTTGGTACTATTCACGTATCTATGCTGACCCGCAAGATGTGGACGGTTTATACGCTTTAAATGTCAGTTGGTTTAAGTCAAAGGACGGCGGTAAATCTTTTAATCGTTTGCCTTCTGAGCATGGTGACCACCATGATTTATGGGTTGACCCTGCTAATCCACAGCGCATGATTATCGGCGACGACGGTGGCGCACAAGTGAGTAATGACGGAGGCTATAATTGGACGACTTACCACAATCAAGCAACGGCGCAATTTTATCGCGTTTCAACAGACAATGCCTACCCTTATCGCATTTATGCAGCTCAACAAGATAACTCAACAGTACGCATCAATAGCCGCTCGGATGGCAGTTCCATTTCAGAAGACGATTGGGAATCTACTGCAGGTTGTGAGTGTGGACATATTGCGCCAGACCCTGATGATAACGATATTGTTTATGGCGGTTGTTATGACGGATATTTAGATAGAAAAAATCATAAAAGGAATTTGAGTCGCCCTGTCAGCGTGTGGCCAGACAATCCAATGGGACATGGCGCAGAGGACATGAAATACCGTTTTCAATGGAATTTCCCGCTGTTTTTCTCGCCACATGATAGTGATAAATTGTACACCGCGAGTAATCATTTGCACGTCAGTACGGATGAAGGACACAGTTGGAAAACTATCTCTCCTGACCTTACGCGCGATGATGCATCTAAGCAAAAATCAAGCGGTGGTCCGATTACACAAGACAATACTTCGGTAGAATATTACTGTACGATTTTCGCAGCAGTAGAGAGTGAATTAGAAGCAGGAACTATCTGGACGGGAAGTGATGACGGTTTGGTTCATGTCACACAAGACAATGGCGAAAACTGGCAAAATGTTACTCCAAAGGACTTACCTGAATGGGCGCAAATTAACAGCATGGAAGCTGACCCATTCAATGCAGGTGGTGTTTATTTGGCAGCAACGCGTTACAAATCAGGAGATTATACGCCTTATCTTTTTCATACGAAAGATTACGGAAAAACTTGGCAACGCATTAATCAAGGCATTAATAATGAACACTTTACACGCGTTATCAGAGCAGATAAAAAGCAAAAAGGATTGTTGTATGCAGGTACGGAAAGTGGTCTTTATTTTAGTGAGAACGACGGAATGACTTGGAAGTCTTTGCAGCTGAATTTACCAATTGTACCGATTACTGATTTGGCGGTTAAGGGGAATGATTTGATAGTAGCGACGCAAGGTAGAAGTATCTGGATATTGGATGATTTACACATTTTGCGTCAGCATAAAAGCTTATCTTCTACTGCAAAGACTCATTTGTATCAACCGCAAGAAACTTACCGTACAACAGGTCGACAAAATAAAAAAGTAGTTGGTGCAGGTATGAATAAAGTAAATGGTGTTGTCACGCATTTCACACTACCGAAATTAGAAGATAGCACAGAAGTTCGCTTAACTTACCACACACAAAATGGCGATTTAATTCGTGAATTTTCAAACAAAGCAGAAAAGAAAAACGACCCGAAAAAACGTGGTCTTTTAAAACTCGAAGAAGGCGATAATGTCTTTCATTGGAATATGCGTTATCCTGATGCAGAGAGTTTTGACGGAATGATTTTGTGGTGGGCGAGTATGTCGGGTGCGCGTATTTTGCCTGGTGAATATCGGGTTCAACTGCACGTTGGAGAGGAAATGCAAGAACAAAATTTTACTGTCTTAGCAGACCCGCGTGCAGAAGCAACTTTAGCCGATATGCAAGCGCAATTTGACTTTCATAAGAGTATCAGCGATAAAATAACGGAGTCGCATACTGCTATCGGTGACATGAAAAAAATCACGAAGCAATTGGATGATTTTACGGGTAGATTGGATAAGGAAGACGAAAAATTCAAGCCTCTTTTTACGCAAGCCGATACGATAAAATCTCAATTGAAAGCGGTTACGGAATCGATGTATCAAACAAAGAATCGTTCTCGTCAAGACCCGCTTAATTTCCCTATTAAATTGACGAATAAATTGGCGCATTTGACTTCTCTCATGGGAAATACAGATTATGCTCCGACTTCGCAAATGGTGGCGGTAAAAGAAGAAATGAATGCTGCGATTGATGTGGAATTAGCGAAGTATCGTCGGGTTTTGGAGATGGATGTGCCTGCGTTTAATGAAATGGTACGGGAAATTGGGGTTGGGGTGATACAGATTGAAAAGTAAATGTGAAGTATGAAATATGAATTTTTCGCTTGTTTCGTATTTCATGAATTGTAATCGTTCTTTGATAAATTCTTTCTGTACTTGGGAGATTTGTTGGAGAACGATTATATTTACCCTACAAACCAAAAAGAACACATGGCAAACTATAGAGACCTGGACGGAGTCGAAGAAGAAACGACCGAATCTACACACAAAATACGCACAAATCACCTTTTAGTTATCGGGATTGATGATTATCAAAA
>CALDUB010000477.1 GCA_937923465.1 uncultured Saprospiraceae bacterium | reverse complement strand
AGCGATACCTTGACCTTGTAGACGCTTACTTTCCGCCTCTGCCTTTGCTTTTGCGACGATGCGAATACGGTCAGCTTCTGCCTCAAATTCTGCTGCTGTTTTTTGACGTTCAGCGGCGTTAATGTGGTTCATTGCAATTTTTACCTCTGCATCTGGGTCAATATCTGTCACCAATGCCTTTACTATACTATAACCGTAAGTATTCATTGCTGCTTCCAAATCTTCTTTTACTGCCAATGCGATATCATCTTTACGGATGAAAACATCATCCAAACGCATTTTTGGCACCTCGGCACGGATAATGTCAAAAATATAAGCATTGATTTGCTCCAATGGATTTTCTAATTCATAAAATGCACTGTAGATACTTTCTCGCAACACGCGAAACTGTACCGAAACTTTCAAGCGTACGAATACATCATCTTTTGTTTTTGTCTCGACATTAACGTCTAACTGTTGAATTTTTAAGTTAATTCTACCAGCAACAGTATCAACTACAGGAATTTTAAATTGTAGTCCAGATTGACGAATACTGTGAAATTTACCTAAACGCTGTATAACTGCCGCAGTCTGTTGTTTGACAGTGAATAGTCCCGAAAAAATGAGAAATAGGATAAGAAAACCAACAACAAGAAATATTGGACTCATAATATATTGTTTTGATAGTGAAAGGGTTTTGATTGTTTTGTGCGACTAAATTAGGATAAAAATTTGCTTTCACAAAATTATCTCTATGAATGCTTGAATTTAAACGATGAAGGAGAGTAGTAGTTCAAATATGCAGCGGGATTGCCAAATTAAAAAAACTAGAAAATCCATTTCAATCCATTTACAAAACTATAAATCGCAATTGGTACATCTTCAACCGTCTGACTCAATCGACTATCCAATGAAATATTAAAAGTTGATTTAAAAGAGAGTTTTTCCGTGATTTTGAATAAAAAAGTTGTTTGAGAAGAAAGTCGAGCGATGTTTAAATTGGTCAGCAAAGGTTGATAATAAGAAGTGCCTGATAGGACAACATTCTTACCTAAGTTGAGTCGATAAGAAAGATAATTACTCAATCTGTGGTCTCGATAAATGGTATTGTTTTCTGTTAATTCTTCATATTGAAACATATAAAGACTTCCAAAATACAAATCTCCTTTAGCGCCGTCAATTAAACGAAATCGCGGACCAGTTCCGATTAAACCTCTAAGTTTTAGTGTTAATCTTTCATCATACTGCGCCTGTCCAAAAGCCTCCCAAGTTACTTTTTCTGTCCAATCTCGATTGTATCGAATATGCTGAAAACCTTGATTGACAAAGTCTTCTTCATCAGCTCTGACGACACGATAGTTCGTCAATGCCATCCACCTATTTTTACCATTTAGATACTCAATAGTAGCATTTGCGGTCAGGGTAATAACTGTTTTTCCATTTTCGTTGAGTGTGAAACCGAGGTCTGTACTCCCAAACCAACCTGTTGTGTCCGTATTGATAAGCTTGCGTTTCGCTTCGATATTGACGATTTGGGAATGAGCGAAAAAGGGCAATAAGAAGAGAATATATAAGGAATAATATTTTTTCATTTGGATAAAATTTAGGAAATAATTCAAAGGAAATTTACTTGTGTTTGTATGTATCTAAATATTTTTGGGCTTGAATCTTTACTATCCACAAAAGTAACAAGTCTAATAAATAAAGAAAGTTATCTTTGCATTTTTAAGCTTCAAAAAAATAGCTACACTTGGAAAAACAGAAAAATCAAGTTAAAGTCGGTATCACCTTCTCTGGTGGAGGAACGCGCGCTGTTGCTCAAATAGGAGTCATAAAAGCTTTACGTGAACATGGAATCGAAGCAGTTTCAGTTGCTGGTACAAGTGGTGGTTCTATCGTTGCTGCGCTGTATGCAGCAGGACTAACAACAGACGAAATGCTCGACTTTATCAAAGACAGTAATATATTTAAGCTCTATAAACCAGGTATTCCGATTAACGGATTGACGAGTTTGAGTTATCTGGAAGAAATGCTAGCAAAGTCTATCCCCGAAGATAGCTTTGAGTCTTTATACATGCCTTGTCATATTGTCGCGGCTAATTTAATGACTGGAAAACCTCATGTTTTCAACACAGGAAAACTCTTCCAAGCGGTCACGGCATCTTGCTCTGTCCCTTTAGTTTTTAAACCAGTAGAGATTGATGGACAGATATATGCAGACGGTGGTATCTTTGATAATATGCCAGTTGACCCACTCAAGCCAGAGTGCGATGTCATCATCGGTATCAATGTCATGCCCAATGTCGAAGTTCCAAAAGAAGAAGTAGAAAGCATGATTTCTATTGGGATGCGTGTCTTTGACTTGATGATTTATAATACAACTCAAAATAACTTTGATGACTGCAATGTAGTTATTCAACCAAGTGAGGTTTATAAGTATAACATCTTCAATTTCAGTCACTTCGATGAATTTTTTCAATTTGGATATGATGCGGCAATTGCGCAGATAGAAGAGGTGAAACGAGTAATAAAAGAGTGTACTTGCTAATATCTTAAAAAACATAACTATGAAAAAATTCCTTCCCACAGGCATCCTTCTCGCAGTCCTTTCCATTGCGGGTTTATATTTACGTTTTTTCACCGACAGTCAAGTTGAGTGGGGAGGCTATTTCGCGATGATGGTATTCTATGCATTGATTTTTTATGCAGGAACTTATGCGGCGGGTTTGCGAGATAACGATACCACAGAAGGCGTGATGCTAGCAGGGCGCAGTGTCCCGATAGGCATTGCTGTTTTTACGATGAGTGCGACTTGGATAGGAGGAGGTTTTATTAATGGTACTGCGGAGGCGACTGCCGCGAGTGGTCTGATATGGGTACAGGCACCTTGGGGCTACGCTTTGTCACTAATGGTTGGTGGTCTTTTCTTTGCGCGTGTCATGCGTCGAAATGAATACAAAACCATGCTCGACCCGCTCGAGGCGCGTTTTGGTAAAAAGATGGCAGCTCTGCTATTTTTGCCTGCTCTGAGTGGGGAAATATTTTGGACGGCGGCGATTTTGACGGCATTAGGGACAACTTTTGGGACAGTATTGGGATTGGCTACGACTCCAGCGATTATTCTTTCAGCGATTATTGCGATTTCTTATACGGCACTTGGAGGACTTTGGGCAGTGGCGGTGACAGACGTTTTGCAATTGATTTTATTGTTTGTCGGATTGATTTTAGTGGTGCCGTTTGCTTTGAATACTGTCGGTGGTTTAGATAATGTATTGGTTGCTTACGAAGCGAAAATGGGTAGCTCTGCGACTTTCTTTCCTTCGCGCGAAGCCTTGGGTTCTTACTATTGGAATTGGTGGGATTATGCGCTTTTACTCGTTTTTGGAGGTATTCCTTGGCAGGTTTACTTTCAGCGTGTGCTCTCTGCCAAAGACGAAGGAACGGCGGTTAAATTATCTATTATTGCAGGTTTTGTCTGTTTATTAGCGGCGATACCAGCCGTTTTGATAGGTATGGTTGGTGCAGTGGCAGATTGGTCGGCATTGGGTTTAAATCCTCCGCCAGATGCAGCTTCTACTTTGCCACATGTGGTGCGTTATTTGACAAATCCTTGGATAGCGACGATAGGTTTGGGAGCGATAGCGGCGGCGGTGATGTCCTCTGTGGATAGTTCGATTTTATCAGCATCAAGTATGGCGAGTTGGAATGTAGTGCGTCCGATTTTTAAGCCTAATATCACTTCTGAAAAACTATCAAAAGTCATCAAACAATGTATCTGGATTATCGGAGTAGCGGCGACGATATTAGCTTTGAATATTCAATCAGTTTATGAATTGTGGTTTTTGTGTAGTGACTTCGTTTACTGTCTTCTTTTTCCTCAATTGGTCTGTGCGCTTTTTGATAAGAAAGCGAATACTTACGGCTCTTTTGCTGGTTTTGTGGTAGCTGCTTTTTTACGTTTTGGTGGGGGAGACGCTACTTTGGGAATTCCTATCTTTTTGGATTATCCTATGATTGAAGACGGCGTGGTTTTGTTTCCTTTTAGGACTCTAGCTATGGTTTGTGGTTTGGTTAGTATTATTGTGGTTTCGCGGGTGACGAACTTGGTAAAAGGGGCTTAGTCCCAGCACTTACGTACTGGGCTGAAGGCTGTCGTGCCGTTGGCACTATAGAGAGCTTATGATACATATAAAAATTTATTGAAGAAAAGAATAAAATGAAGTTAGCAGCTATTGATATTGGCTCCAATGCCATTCGTTTACAAATCGTCAAAGTGTACGACGAAAAGGACTTAGTTACCTTTAAAAAATTAGAATTTCTTCGTTTTCCATTGCGTCTTGGGCATGATGTTTTTGGCAAAGGCGAAATTTCAGATAAAACACGAGACAAGTTTGCGAAGCTCATGCATACTTTCAAGTTATTGATAGAATTATATGAGGTCGAGGCTTATTCTGCGGTGGCAACATCTGCGATGCGCGAAGCTAAGAATGGGAAAGAAATTCAAGAGTATGTTGCTGCTTCTGTGGGATTAAATATTGATATCATCGAAGGAAAAGCGGAGGCACGTATTCTTAAGAAAGCTATTTTGCCTTATCTAGATGACGGGTATTTCATTCATATTGATGTGGGTGGTGGCAGTACAGAATTGAATATTTTTGAGGGTAAAGTCATTAAAGATAGTCAATCTTTTCGTTTGGGGTCGGTGCGTAAATTGCAGTCTAGTGACCGTATTGCAACTTTCAATGAAATCAAGAAATGGATTGCCGATAAGCAGTTGGATAAGAAGAAAAATGTAATAGGAATAGGGACTGGTGGTAATATCAATAAACTCGCTAAATTGTCTAAAAGAGGTAGCTTAAATTCTCTTTCTTTAGCAGAAATAAAAGGGTTGCGGGCTTACATCAAAGAGTTTACTTACGCGGAAAGACAATCTATCTTAAAGATGAATCCTGACCGTGCAGATGTTATTATTCCTGCGTCTGAAATTTACTTAAACGTTCTCAAAGCAGCAGGTAGTGATATGATAAAAGTACCACGTGTTGGATTGAAAGACGGTCTGATTTACGAACTTTTTGAACGCGTATCTGGTCGTAATTTGAGTCAGATTGAGTTTATTGGAGATTTTTAATAGACTTGTTACTTTTATAAAATTGCTTTCTGAAATTTGGATTTTTGCGATAGTTTTCTTCAAAAAGTCATTGAATAGTCCCTCTATTGAATTATTTTTTGGAGGAAAATAGCGTAAAAAGACATTTTCATAAAGTGTATTTTATAAGAGTAACAAGTCTAATAACAAAAGAACATCGTTCTTTGACAAATCCCCCCGCGTTGCGGGACAAGCAGTGATTGAGAAAAAATTAGAGTTCAAAACTTAAGCGAAATTTGAGCTTCTTATTTTTTCTCAATCACATTTCACCACTTGTCCCGTGCAACGGGAGAATTTGTCAGAGAACCAAGAATATAATATAATGTGTATACAATCACCCAATCTCCATTTCTGTAGAATATAAGGGTAATAAGGGACTTGGAAATTAATAAACTACGCAAAATGACGCAGCTATTTTTTCTTTTAACAAGGGGTGAAGAGGGATAATTGTTGATACATTGACCGATGAACAACGCAGTTAAAAGGAAAAAGAGCAAGTCAGGTGCGTAGGTTATTATTTTCTAAGTCCTTAAGTCTATTTATCTTTCATCATTAGAGAAGAGACTTGGACGCCTGATTTCAATATATCTTTTGGTGAAAATTTTGAGACAATTTTTAAAGGAAAAATTAGAATAAATGGGATAGAAAATTACAATTAAAGAGTGTTTTGAGATTTCGTTAATAATTGAGTAATTTTACGGTACACTTGTAACCCCCGATAGAAACATTTAGCTGAACATACCTCGTTGTATTAACTATCAGAAAACTATGAAAAACATACTAGCATTACTATTCCTTTTAATCAGTACGCAAACTCTCCTTGCGACTACTCCAAATACAGATTTTTCCTTTAAGAAAGCATTGTTGATTGACAATCATGCATATACTCGTCATGATGTATTACCTAGTAATTCGCTGAGTGTCAATCAACTAGCAGGAGAGTTATATAATTTAGGTTTTGATGTGAGTGTCTTATCTAATCTTCCCGCCAATCAATTGAAAGCTAGAATAGAGGAATTTTATCAATCTGCAGACGGTGAAAGCCCGACCTTATTCTATTACAGTGGACGTATTTTTATAGATGAAAATCATGGTTCTGCCTTAATGCCTGTGGATGCGGTAAGTCAAGAGTCGGAGATTATTTCACTGCGAGAGATTAATCAATTAGCAGTCAACAATAATAAAACGGGAAATAATCAGAACTTTCTTCTTATTGATGCTTCCTTTGATACGGAACAAAAAAATCTTGCCTATCCACAATGCTTAGGAAAGATTCCTAAGAGTGATGGTGTCATTTTTTCCGCTCATAATGCCAAGGGGAGTCATTTAGCCAGCGTAGTCTCTGATTACATTCCTGTACTTATCAATGAACTCTATGAAGTTCAAAAAGTAGAAACGGCATTTTCAAAAATTGACAATCAAACGGAAAGCATCTCTTGGATGAAAACTTCCCTTCTTACAAATGATTTTTTTTACGCAGAGCTAGCAGCCAGTGTTGTTAGTGCCAATATGAGTATGTCTATTGTTGATATGCCTACTTTCCCATTTCCACCCCCAAAGGCTTCTGCAAATTACACCTTTGACAAAAATCTCTTTGCTGGTCTCAGTAATTTGACTCAGAGCAGTGAACGCATAGAAAATGCGTTGAAAAAAAGTGGTTATTATGAGAAGAGTTATTACCAGATTCCGAATGGCTATGCACTCGTAACGCGCATTGAAAAAATGGAATCTAACGGTGCCCCAGCGCCAGAAGACGAGCGTTGGAACGTGAATGACAAAGGGACAAGTAGCTTTGATTTGTTTGAATATTTTAAATCTTTATTTTTAGCGGATGAGGGACACTATCGGATTATTGTATTTTTAGTCACTTCTGATAATGTCCAGATGACAGATAGAATTATGTTGATGTCAGAAGGGGAAGATTTCTTATCTTCGGGTCTAAATCGCCTGCCTCCAGAGTTTGATGCGATGCCTTTTACGGATAGCCACTACTGTACGGCTTTAATCTATGAGTGGCATAAAATAGAACATGAGGAAGCTGTATTTATGGAGCCCTCAAAGTTTTTAGGGCAATATCATTTGGCTAAGAATAAGTTTGTGGAGTATTTGGAAGCAGAGAAATAAAGAATTTTTACGTAGAAAATAACCAAAATGAAAACCATATCTCAAATAGCAAAAATATTTAGCCTTCTTCTTCTATTATTGACTTTTCTTATTTTAGAAAGTTGTACTAACGATAGGGATACGGCAAAAAAAGAGGCAGTTGAAGAGCCAATACCTAGTCCAATAATACCTAGTCCGGTTGTTGTAGAACCTAGTGGACCAGATAATAATGGCGGTGTACCTAGTGGACCTTCAGAAGGCGACAAAATTAAACCAAATAAGGCAGAAAGAATGTTTATCATGCCTTCGTTCCCATTTCCTCCGCCCAAAGCCTCTGCTAGTCATACATTTGAGCAAAATGTATTTTCTAAAGCCAATAATTTATTTGAAGTCAGCGAATTGATAGAAGGTGCTTTAAGGAAAAGTGGTTATTTTGAAAAAAGTTACTATAAAATACCTAATGGATTTGCTTTGGTGACGCGTATGGAGAAAATGAAACCAGATGGTTCGCCAGCTCCTGATGCTGAGCGCTGGAATGTAAATCATGAAAATGCAGGTGGTGGATTTGATTTACTATCTTATTTTAAGTCTTTGTTTTTGGCGGCAGACGGTCATTATCGGATTATTGTATTTATGATTACTTCTGAAAATATGAGGCAATCAGAAGAAGTAATGACAATGGAAGAGGCTAAAAAATATCTAACGAAAGGATACAATCGACTGCCAAATACTTTCAAAAATATACCTTTTACCGACGATTATTCTTGTAGTGCTCTGATTTATGAATGGTATAAAGTAGAAAATGAGGAGCCTCAATTTATGGAACCTTCTAAGTTTTTAGGGCGGTATCACTTAGCTAAAAACAAATTTGTCGAATACATTGGGGAAGAATAAAAGAGAAAACAATGACGGTACAAAATAAAAAACGGAGCATGATTGCTCTAATGGTCTCTCTGACAATTATTGTAGGAGGAGGATGTATAGGAACACGTTATGCTGATAAGACATGGGTGGCTATGGTCTGGCTCGTCATTGTCGTTTTATCTATATTTAAGATAACTTTTGCTAAAGACAGGGATTATTTGTCCAAGTCAAATTTTGTGATTGCGGGCTTTTTTACGTCCCTTGCTTTCGTATTTGCCATTCCTGCACTTAACCCCATTGTATTACCTCACGAGGTTTTACTTTATTATTTGCCATTGCATTTTTATATGGTTTATTATGTGATGACAAAAAAAGGAGTAGAAAAAGAAACCGAAATGACATTTGGCATCATGGCTGAGCCTGTTGTCTACTCCGAAAATATGAATCTAGCTGATGATATCCGACAAAAATGTCGACAATACATTGGAGAGGATGAAATGCCTAAAGCGATTGATTTATTAATAGAAAACCTACCTGCGGACGGTCCCAATTATAATGATGCTTTACAAATCAAGCAAAAGTGGAATAGAGTCGAGCGCGAGAAAAACTTAAATACAATAAGTCCAGATGAGGCGGATAGACAATTTTCGCGTATAGTGCAGACTTTGCTTGATATTTTAGATGATTAAAACAGTTTCTGATATGTATTCAATCAAAATACTCGGGCAAAATGATACAGCTATTCGTTTTAGAATAGGGCAAGACGATACCTTACTTAGCTTTCAAGAAGTCTTTAAACTCTGGGAAAATAACTCTGAATTTATCGACATTTATGCTCAATCGATTAAAGACTTTGGCTTCAAAGCTTTTTTCTGGGAACATCCAGGATTGACTAAACAGACGATTACTAAAGCTTATGAGTGTATCCTACAAAAAAGTAAAAATCTAGATAGTCGCACTCTTAATGAGCAAGCATTTGCAGACTATTTGCACACTTCAAATGGTGCAGAAGACTTTTTAAACTTAGGAAAAAATGCCCGTTTAGTCATTCCAACAAAGCAGTCTAAGGCGGAGATTTATAAGCATCTTGGAAGTTTTATTTTCAATGCAGAAGCTTTGCAAATTCAAGCCTTATTTAATAAAGTCGGTACTGTGGTACAGCAAGAAATCGAAAAACAACCCATGATTTGGCTAAATACAGCAGGTATGGGCGTCATTTGGCTACATGTGCGAATGGATACAAAGCCAAAGTACTACAAGACGGTAAATTATAAAAGAGCAGACTTCTTTAAATAACTTTGCCGTCTAAATCGGATATCGTAAAAGTAAGAGCGGAACGTCTAATATCTAACATTCAACATCCAATATCCAAAACATAACATCTTAAAAAAAGAATGAATCTAACCAACAAAACAATCTGGATAACAGGTGCTTCTTCAGGTATTGGAGAAGCTTTAACGTATGCATTTACCAAAGCTGGTGCAGGCAAGATAATCCTCTCAGGGCGTCGTATTGCAGAGTTAGAGCGGGTGAAAAATAACTGTTCTGGTAATACTGAAATCATTACTCAAGTTTTAGATGTAGCCAAACACGATGAAATTCCGAATATTGCACAATCTATTGAAAATCAATATGGTACAATAGATGTGTTGGTCAATAATGCGGGTATTTCTCAACGTGGAACTGTCTTAGAAACAGGACTAGATGTCGATAAACGCATCATGGATGTAGACTATTTTGGAACCGTTGCGATGACAAAAGCCGTACTGCCAAAAATGGTAAAAAAAGGAAATGGAATGTTCATCACGATGAGCAGTCTGTCAGGTAAAATGGGTGTTCCTCAACGTTCTGCCTATTGCGGAGCAAAACATGCCTTACATGGATTTTTCGATGCCTTACGTGCAGAAAATACACATCACGGCATCAAAGTCTTATTGGTTTGTCCAGGTTATATTCGTACAGACATTTCAAAGCATGCTTTAAATTCGGAGGGTAAGCCGTCTGGTGAAATGGATGCCAATCAAGAGCAAGGCATGTCGGCAGAAGCTTTAGCACAACGCATTTTAAAAGCTATAAAAAAAGAAGAAAGAGAAATCTATGTAGGTGGAAAGGAAAAATTAGGTGTTTACCTCAAACGA
>CALDUB010000476.1 GCA_937923465.1 uncultured Saprospiraceae bacterium | reverse complement strand
TGCCCAATCATTTGGGTCTGCAACACGTAGATAACTTTGTGAAAATGTAGTGAAATGTAAAATGAGGAGGAGAAAGATAATAGAATAACGCATAGGTGTAAATTTGAGAGATTAGTGATATGAGACTTATTTATAAATAACTAACACGTATATGAAAATATCTTTTCCCGTTCCCGAGCAAAGCGTCGGGACAAGTTATTTTCCTTTAAAAATATATTTCAATAGAGGTACTTACGAGCAGAGCATCGGAACACCGTATTCAAGAAATTTTTAAAGAATCATCCGATAGCTACTGGGAGGAAAATTTAAATTTCATATACACATTCCCTATTTATAAACAAATTTATGGTTTTTATGAAATTTGATTTTACTGAATTTTTCCCAATTTAGAACTTGTATTTATTTTGTTTTTTGTATTTTAATGTATTTGTAATGCGTGTTGCGAAATATTATGTTGTTTTGTTGGATGTTTGTAATGTGTATTGCAAAAATGTGAATCCATTAGAATATTATTTCGATAGTATAAAAAAAATGCCGCACGAAAATTTCGCGCGGCATTTTTGATAATCATAATTTGAGTAGACGAAGTTCATAGTTACCCCGTTCATAGTTAGAAACTATCCAACTACTATATTAATCATCCGACCAGGAACCACAATCACCTTACGGATTGTCTTTCCTTCCAAGTGCTTCTGAATATCAGCAGACTCCAAAGCAGCTTTTTCCAAATCCGCTTTACTCATATCTGCAGGGAAAGAAGCTGTTGCACGTTTTTTACCATTGATAGCCAAAGGATATTCGATGCTGTCCTCTTTGAGGTAGTCTTCGTTGAACGTTGGATAATCAGCCGTTGTAACGGATGTATCATGACCCAAGTTAGCCCACATTTCCTCAGCGATGTGTGGCGCAAAAGGAGCTAATAAAACCGTTAAAGGTTCTAAAATCGCACTTTTGTTACACTTAATTTTACGCAAGCCATTTACAGCTTCCATAAAACCACTCACACAAGTATTTAAGCTGAAACGCTCAATATCTGTTCTGACTTTCTTGATAGTCGTGTGCAAAATTTTGTACTCTTCTTTAGTTGGTTCGTCACCACTAACTGTGAAATCTTCGCCGCCGCCATAGAAAAGTTCATAGTATTTACGCAAGAAACTTGCGACACCATTGATACCTTGCGTATTCCAAGGTTTACTTTGCTCGACAGGACCTAAGAACATTTCGTACATACGGAAAGTATCTGCGCCGTATTGTTCTACTACATCGTCTGGATTGACGACATTGTATTTAGACTTAGACATTTTTCCTACTTCGGAATGTGTTACCAAGTGAGAATCTGTGGCATCACTTTTAGGAGTGAAAACACCACTTTGGTAAGTTCCATTTCCACAATCGAAAATAGCATCTTTATATTCTGGACGCCAATCAACAAATTTCTTGATGCTGTTTAAATCCAAGTAAGAATTATCTGAACCATAGTCGCGCACGTAATCAATATGGATAGGAATTTGAGTAAACGCAATATCTTCTTCTTGCGCAGCAATCCCTGCACACGCAAAACGATTTACACCATTTACTTTTTCTTTCTGCATGTGGAGTGACTCAATCACACCCTGTATCATCCCTTGATTAATCAACTTCTTGAAAGGCTCATTCGTCGGTACCAATCCTTTATCAAATAAGAATTTATGCCAAAAACGAGAATACAATAAGTGACCAACCGCGTGCTCAGTTCCTCCGATATACAAATCGACATCTTGCCAATAGTTCAGAGCCTCTTGCGACGCAAATTCCTCTTTGTTATTCGGGTCCATGTAACGCAAGAAATACCAAGACGAACCAGCAAAACCAGGCATTGTATCTGTCTCACGACGACGGTCGCCTGACTGATTGACCCAAGTATCTACACGTGCTAATGGAGATTTTCCACCAGATGCTGGTTTAAAATCATCTAATTCTGGTAACTCGACAGGTAATTTTGAAACGTCTACACCATGCGCAATTCCTTCCGCATCATACTCAATCGGGAATGGTTCTCCCCAATAACGTTGACGACTATAAATCGCATCACGCAAACGGAAAGTAACTTGTTCTTTACCAATAGCCATGCTTTCTAACTTGGCAATGGCTGCTTTGATAGCGTCAGGAACTTCCATTCCGTCTAAGAAACCAGAGTTAATCATCACTCCAACTTTATCGCTACGTGTTGCACCAGGGTATTTTGATTTATCAATTACATCAATGATTTCCAAACCAAATTTATCTGCAAACTTATTATCACGGTCATCATCACTTGGTACAGCCATGATAGCACCCGTTCCATAATCTTTCAAAACATACTCTCCAATATAAACTGGAACAGCAGATTTTGTCAATGGATTTATCGCGTAAGCTCCCGTAAATTCACCCGTTACGGCTTTTACATCGCTTTGGCGTTCACGCTCGCTACGAGATTTTACATAATCTAAGTAAGTATCAATCGCACCACGTTGCGCTGGCGTTGTGATGATATCAACCAAGTCATGCTCTGGCGCAAGCACCATATATGTCGCGCCAAAAATAGTATCTGGACGCGTTGTAAAAACTTCAATTTGCTCTTTGTGGTCTTTAATATCAAAGAATACCTGCGCTCCGATGCTCTTTCCAATCCAGTTGGCTTGCATCTTTTTCATCGACTCAGACCACTCCAAAGACTGCATATCATTCAATAAACGGTCGGCATAGGCTGTGATACGCAATGACCATTGAAGCATCGGACGACGCTCTACTGGATAACCACCACGCTCGCTCACACCGTCTTTTACTTCGTCATTTGCCAATACAGTTCCTAATTCCTCACACCAATTCACAAATGTCTCTGTACGATAAGCCAAGCGGTAATTCATCAAAATATCCGCCTTCTCTTTGGCAGATTTATTACGCCAATCTGCTGCCGCAAAACGCATTTCTTCTCCACATGCTGCATTGACATTCAACGTACCGTCTTTGTGAAGCATTGCTTCTAATTCCTCGATTGGACGCGCTTTATCCGCATCCGTATCATACCAATGGTTGAACAATTGCAAGAAAATCCACTGCGTCCATTTGTAGTATTCTGGATTTGAAGTTTGCACTTCACGGCTCCAATCAAAACTAAACCCAATGTTATCCAATTGCTCGCGGTAACGTGCAATATTTTCTGCGGTAGACTTGGCAGGGTGTACACCCGTCTGAATAGCGTACTGCTCTGCTGGCAAACCAAAGGCATCATAGCCCATTGGGTGCAAAACATTGAAACCCGTCATACGCTTGTAACGAGAAAAGATATCAGAAGCGATGTATCCCAGTGGGTGACCGACGTGTAGTCCCGCACCACTCGGATAAGGGAACATATCTAAGACGTAATATTTCGGCTTGTCAGTGTCATTGGAGACCTTGTAGGTTTGGTTTTTATCCCAATACTTACGCCACTTTTTTTCGATTTCGCGCGGGTTGTACATTGTTGAAATGTCTATTGATTATTTAAGAAATTAGACGTTAGACGTTAGATGTTAGATTTTTTGTCTAATATCTAACATCTAATGTCTAACGTTTAGTTCCAATTTTTTTGGAATAGGGCGCGAAATTAAGGAAATTAACGGGGATGGGAAAGAAAAATGTGTTATTCTGTTACGGAAGTTGCTTTCTGAGCGGCACGGTACTCTGTTGCAGTTAACATATAGTAAAGAACAGCTAAAACGGGAGGAACGGCGTAAGCAATCGAAGTAAGTACTTTTTGGTCAATAGTGCCGTAATAACTTACGTATCCAGCTAATAACATCCACAGGAATACTAAAAGAAAGTAATATATACGCATTTTATTTCGATAAAAAACAAGTAGGATGAGTGCGCTAATTACCTGCCATATGCCTACAGGCATAAGGAACCAGGCAACATCAACAAGGGAAGACTGGATAATAATGGCAAAGCCCATTATTGTTTGAATATAAAAATCAGCCTTGAGAAATTTTGTTTGTTGGTTCATTTGCTCGCTTTTGCGAGTAAAGTTAGGAAAAATTTCCCTATCGTAATTTTGTCTTTCTGATTTTAATGAAATCTTGCCATGTTATGATGTAATACCAAAGACCAAGGAGAATTGGATTAAAAATGGTATAAATAATTCCCACAGTATCCAACCAATTAGGGTAATATGTCTGAATGATTAGAAGAATTACACCATAAAGTATGGTAACTAAAATAAAGTAAGGGAGTCGCTTTTTATCCTTGAAAGTCCATACCCAAATGATAGAACTAATAACCTGCCATGCACCAATGATAGCAAAAAATACCATAGTACCGAAGAAGCCAACAGGCAGAAAAGAACAAATTACAATGGCTAATAGCAAAATTGACTGAGCCCAAATATCAATAGTAATGAAAATTTTAAGTCGTTTCATTTTAAGAGTTTTTGAATTACAATTCAAAATCCAAAATCTCCTCCATTTCCTCCCTACTCACTCCTTTATTCCCTTTTACAAGCAAATAATCATTACGAGTGATAGTGTAATACCAAATCCCCACACCAGCAGGAAGTAAAATAATATAGAAAAAATAGAAAGGAAAATTCTCAACGCCAATGAGCATAAGAATACCTAAAATGGCTCCCCAGATGGCTACGAAAATCAAGTGAGGTACACGTTTTTTGTCTTTGTAAATCAAAACCAAAACAATGCTACTAATGACCTGCCAAATACCAAATGGTAAAAGTAAAATGATACCATAAAGGGCAAAACTTAGTAAAACACACGCAATGCCAACGATTGTTTGGATATAAAAATCCACGGTGAGAAATCTTTTTGCTTCTTTCATTTCTTGTTTGTTTATGTGTTAGCTAAAATGAAATTGTTGTCTGTTTATATTGTAAACAATAAGAGGAAGCATTTAGTTTCATAACTTTCAATAATTATTGAAAGTTAGTTTTGGTATTTCGAATTGAAATGAGGAAAGATTTGTTAGGGTGAAAGAATAGGGTAGAGAACTAGTATTCTAAAACACTAATGTCAAGGGCAAGGGAGGGTACATTTATAACTTTTTCAGTTCCTTCTTCATCTCCTCATATTCCACTTCTGATATTATCGCATTCTGTAACAACCAGCGGTAATTTTGAAACTGTACATCTTTTGGGATATCTGCATCTACAAAGCCATATTTGTTTTTCAAAAATTGCTTAGATGCATCAATGAGCAGAGTAAGAAATTCCTCTGCTTCCTCCTGTTTCTTTTTAGAGCAATGCAAAACGATAGGCTCGCCCTTAGTTTTTAATTCGTAAAAATTATAGTAATTGAAGAAGAAAGGCAAAGCTATAATCGCAATTAGGAGAAAGAAGAAGCCCCCGTCGAGATGAAGAAAAGGAGCAGCAAGAGAAAAGAGATAGATAACTAAAGCAGCGGCGGCAATGGCTGTTAATAGTCCTGCACCATTAAAATTAGTACTGAAGTCATAGCTATGTCGAATCTCATCTAAGCGCACAGTGCGAATCTTTTCACCTGCCAAAATAGATTTAGTTCTAATACTTAATTCTTTGTCATTAAAAGCGGCGACAGTAGATTGGAGTAAGGTCTTATGCGTAAATTTCATAAAACAAAAATAATAAAACTTGGCAAAAGGCGTAGGCTACGCTCGAAAAAAACTCTGCGCCCTCCGCGTTTAATCCTTTAATTCCCTAATTCCAATTGGTTCTTCACCAAACTATAATAAGAACCTCTTAAGTCTGTCAGTTGCTGATGCGTACCTACTTCCACGATTTTACCCATTTCTAAAACCACAATCTGGTCCGCATTCTTCACTGTACTCAAACGGTGTGCAACGACAAGAACGGTACGCCCTTGAAAAAACTGGTCTAAGTTGCGCATAATCACA
>CALDUB010000475.1 GCA_937923465.1 uncultured Saprospiraceae bacterium | reverse complement strand
GAGAAACTTTGGGCAGTGACGCTTGAATACGTCTTGGTTGGCTTGTATGCTTTCTGGGAATTATTTTTGATGCATGGGCGGAAGCGGATGGAGTATTAGATTTTTAACTATGAACGATTTAACTATAAACTATGAACCCCGTCTCATCAATAGTACGTTTTACTGAGACGGGGTTCGTAGTTAAGCCGTTCATAGTTCATACATGTTCATAGCTACTTTCCTTTTCCTTGTAGTAGAACCAACACGGTGTAGAACATAATTTTAAAGTCCAAGGCTAAGGACATATTCTCAATATAAAGTAAATCAAAACGCAGACGTTGTAGCATTTCTTCGATATTAGACGCATAGCCATATTTGACTTGACCCCATGAAGTGATACCAGGACGTACTTTTAAAAGGTGCTTATAATGTGGATTTCTCTGGACTATTTGGTCAATAAAAAACTGCCTCTCTGGTCGAGGACCGACCAATGACATATCACCTTTTAGTACATTCCAAAACTGAGGCAACTCATCTAGACGCCATTTGCGCATCACGGCACCCCAAGGAGTACAGCGGGGGTCACCGTCACTAGACAGTTGAGGTCCCTTCGCCTCCGCATCTATCCACATCGAACGAAATTTATAAATGTAAAATTCCTTGCGATATTGCCCAATACGCACCTGCTTAAAAAAGATAGGTCCGTGAGAGGAAAAACGAACGCGAATGATAATGTAAAGATACAGCGGAGATAAAATCAGAAGCATAATAGAAGACGCTACCACGTCTATCAATCGCTTGATTAATAGTTGCCAGCGTGGCATCAGGTCTTGTTTGATTTCAATTAATACCGCACCAAAAACATGATTCATTTTCACGTTCCCCAAGAGGATATCGTACATATCTGGAATGATGCGCACATAGACACTTTCTCCAAAGTCAAAAAGAATATTTAGGATATCTCGTAAGCGATTGTGCTCTGAAGTTTCAATTGCGACAATTACCTCTTCTATATTATTTTTTCGGATAGTTTCTTCTAAATTTTCTATGTCTCCTACTTTCGGAATAAACTCTTCTAGTTCATTAACATTACTGCCTTTCGCATCGACAAATCCTACAATGTTAAATCCCAGACGCATCTCTCGTTCGGTAATCTCACGGTATAGTTCTAGTGCTTTTTCACTACCGCCAATGATGATAGTATCAAAAGTGATTTTGCCTGACTTCAAGCGTCGAGATGCCCGCGTCAAAATAATCATCCGAACAAGCGTTGTAATACTAAAATGCAATAAAAAATAGGTTAAAAACGAAGTCAAATAAGATGAAGGACCAGGGACAATATCATCTAAAATGAGAGAGAAAAACAAGAAAACAGCACCTACAAAACTCAGGAGAGCTGTACGCGCAAGCGTAGCTAAACGCGACATTCGATAGATGTCTTTATACTTATCAAAAATAGCGTAAAAAAGTACCCAACCTGTCGGAATGATTAAGATACCGTACCAAAATTTTTCGTCGTCCAAAAACTCCATTCCATAGTCCTGAAGTTTCTCAACGTAAAATTTTCTGTAAAAAAAGAAACACGCCCACGCCAACATTGCCGCCATGAAGTCAGCAATCTGGTAAAATAAAGTATGTATTCTGCGGCGTTTCTTCATAGAAATGTAGTCGACAAGAGCCTCTTCGGAAGAAAGCTAAGGTCTTAAAAATTATGGCTCTCCACCAAATCGTGTGAAAGTGACATGAAAAAATTATTTATACACAAACTTAACATTATCTAGCAAAATTTCAGCATCATCTCCTTCCCAAGTTGGAGGTACGCTTGCGTTTAGCGTTAATTGAAATGTCGTAAGACCATTAGCTACAAGGAAATTTGCTGCATTAAAATAGATAGTATTCCATTCACTTTTTGCTCTAACTCCAAATTCTCGCTCGTTGAAATTCGTTCCATCTTTCACCCCAAATATAAAATCAACGTCTGATTTGTACTGCACTTCTAACCACATTTCACTAGCACCCGAAATATCTATCAATGCATTCTCACTTGTCGCTGCTTGATAAATAGAATTATCTGCATTAAGCGTAATGCGTCCTACTGAGCCTTCTCCTGCTTGTCCTCCTGTTGTAGAAATAGACAATTGTGTATTACCATTACCGTCTAAATCATCTGTAAAAAACTCATCAGAACCAGAAAAACTACTCCCTATAAAAGTATTACCTGTCTCATATCTTGTCTTAGGATTCATAACAACAGAGTCTCTTCGAGTAAGTGTAACAGGAAGTTCAACGCGCTCAAAGAAGGAATATATTTGAAGTAAATTATCTACTCCATTTTCTTGTACCAACGGGTCTAAAGTTACCGTTACATCACCTTGCGCAAAAACTGGAATTTTGCCTGGTATGGTTATCACGCCCGCAGTCACCCCGTCGACGATTACATTCGCAGCTACGATTTTAGACCCCAATCCAAATGTTTCTTGGTCCAAAACTTCTTCTAATTCGAAACTTTCAATCTTGATATAAGAAGGAATTTCTTCTTCAGGATTAATAACATCACAACTCATTTGTCCTAAAACAAATGCTGCGATTAAACCTGTATAAACGAATTGCTTAATGCTCATTTTCTTTGTTTTTAATTTTCAATAGCTAAACTTAAAACACTCCTATCATCCTCCTATCTCTTCAATAATCTGATGTGCTAATTCCAATGCTTGATAACCGTCTTCAATTGACACGCGTGGTTCTGTATTTTGTACGATACTCTCCGCGAATGTCTCCAATTCTAATTTAATTGCATTCACTGGTTCTATCTCAGGCATCGAAACATCTAAGAATTTCTTACCTTTTGCTGTCGGCAATTCCATTAGCATTTCTTTCTTTGCTTCCTCCACATCTTTCTCATCATAAAGACGAACTATCTGTGCTTGCTTTTCTAAAAAATCTAAACTGATATAAGCATCGCTTTGAAAAAAGCGGACTTTTCGCATTTGTTTTAAAGACAATCTACTCGCGGTTAGATTTGCGACGCATCCATTCTCAAATTCAATACGGGCATTACTAATATCTGGCGTTTCGCTCACCACACTCACGCCACTTGCCTTGACATTCACCACTTTACTATTCACCAAACTCAAAACAATATCCAAGTCATGTATCATCAAATCCAAGACCACAGAAACATCCGTACCGCGTGGATTAAAAGTTGCCAAACGATGCGCCTCAATGAACATTGGATTAAGTTCCATGTCGGCAATAGACAACAATGCTGGATTAAATCTTTCGACATGCCCAACTTGCACTTTTACGTCATGCTTCTCCTTCAAGCGCAATAATTCTCTAGCTTCATCGACCGTATGCGTCAATGGTTTTTCAATAAAGACATGCTTACCTTTTTGAATAACCTTAGCTGCTAAATCGAAATGCGTCACAGTCGGCGTAACAATATCCACCACGTCTACCGCATCAATCAGAACATCTACGGAATCAAAAAGAGTGATACCAAAGTCCTTAGCGACTTGCGCAGCATTCTCTGCATCTGCATCATAAAAACCGACTAAGTCGTAAATCCCTTCCGTTAACAGCAAACATTTGAGATGGATTTTCCCTAAGTGCCCTGCACCAAGAACGCCTATTTTCAACATACTAAATGATTGGTAGTTGGTAGTTGGAAGTTGATAGGAATCCAATTCCAACGCTCCCAAAAAAAGCAAAAGTACACATTGAGAACGCTGCGAACAAAAAGACGCTGTCTAAATCTCGTAAAAAGGTAAAATAGGCATCCACACTACAAAGACGTGTATTCGTTTAGGTATGGTTGTAATTATCTATTTTATTTATAAATCAAGTTCATAAAGCTATCCATTTGATTTTGTTTTCTGCTATCTAAAGTTTACTTTTGAGTTTAGCGTAAAACGAAGGTTCTTTATGATATTGGTTGCTAGAAAATAGACTTTGCGACAAAACTATTGACCTCCTCATCCACACATTGGGAAAATTTTGGAAGAAAATTTTGTCTTTGTGGATGATTTTTGCTGTAACTCTTAGCAAAATCATCCACAAACTCTATTTGAAAACTGGTGATTTTCAAATTTCGATATGTGGATGATTAGTGGTTATCATAAAATCTTACCAACCAATTTCATATAGAACCTTGATTTATTAGTAAAGACTCAGGTATCGGGCACTAACTTTGGTTTATTCTTTTGTTAAATCTTAATTTTTTAACTCTTTTTTAGTCCAAGTGACCGATACCGCGACCTGAGTAATTACATTTTAACCTTGAATAAAAGTGCTTAAATATTTCCAACTCTTACTCTCTCATCTCTGGGTCATACTTTTCCATTACCTGTTCAATAATTGTCTTAATATCATCTTCCAAAGCAGGATTTTCAGGTTGTGCCGTAAAAACTTGATACAAAACATAATGCTTTCCTAACTGACGTCCATAAGTTTTACGTCGTCCGATATTGGCAGAATAGCGTTCTTGTTGGTCAGGAGGATAGACGATAATGTGGATTTGACAACCATTATCAAAGAAGCGGTCTGCATAATCATGCGCGCCTTTTTCTCGATTTTTATTCAATTCAAAATATAATCCTGCTGTCTTATACATTTTCTGTGCACGTGCATTTTCAAGATATTGCTTTGTTTCTCGCGTCCAGCCTTTGAGTTGTTTGCGACCAGGTTCCAATACGGAAACTTGAAGTCTGATATCATTGAAAAAGTCGTAAAGTAATTGCTCCTTGCTGTCAGAGGGATAGGCAAGTTTTGGGTCAGAATTACAAGAAATGCTGACGAGGATAATTGATATAAAAAAAGCAAGTAGACGAAATCTCTTCATGGAAATCAGGTTTGGTTTACCAAAAGTCCAAAAGTATGATTTTTTTGAGAATAGATTTCACCATTTTCCCTTTTAATTCTCGACTCTGGCTTTCAATGCCGTATTCATCTTTACAAAATTGGCTCTTGTTTCCTCTCCTATTTGCTTCATAATGAGACCGCGCAACCAACCAGAAAAATACTCTCCATGTGACAGTTTTGTCTGATTTTGGTTCACTTTTTCTAAAATAAAGTAATGCTGTCCGTTGAACATTCCGAGCGGTAATTTTCCTAACCATTCAAACTTCTTATTCTCTTCAAAAGCTAAAATAACAGGTTTAAATGTCTGATTTTTGCCTCCAGAAAACATTGTATTCTTAATTGTATTTCCTTTTGCCAAAACACCTTCCATGCTTACTATAAATGGATTCCATTCTGGATAAGCAGTGTTATCCGTAAGAACTTTCCATACTTTCTCTGGGTTTGCGTCGATGATGATTTCAGTCTTAATTTCTTTCATGATTTTTCTTTTGTGTGATTTGATATTGCAAAGGTAAAGGCGAGAGAAAGTAAAAGTCGTTAACAAAAGATAAGAAAACTGACTGGAGAAATTAAGCTCCCAATATCCGCTTGCGGATACGACTCAAAGAAACGGGAGTAATACCTAAAAAAGTAGCTAAAATGTGTTGTGGTACGCGTTGAAATAACTCTGGGCGTTTTTCTAACATTTGGAGGTAGCGTTCCTCTGGCTTATTGAGGACAAATGAAGTGACAATAGATTGAGCGCTTAAAAACCTTTGCTCTAAAATCTTACGTATGATTAAGTTCATCTTAGGCATCGTTTCGTAGAGATTCTCTAAGGCGCTTTTAGGTAGGACAAGTAGTTCACATTCTTCTAAAGAACGCAAGCCCTCGAGGCTTGGCTGCTGGGTTAGAAAGGAAGTAAATGTTCCCAAAAACATATTTTCGGTAGCGAGAAAAATAGTCGCGTCTTCTCCATCCTTATTGTAGAAAAGTTGCAGACAACCTTTGTTGATGAAGTAAACTTCACGGGAGATTTTGCCGATTTCAACAATATCAAATTTCTTCGGAATCTGTCTAATAATCAAAGCATCCGATAGAAGGTCTTTCTCCTTTTGACTCAAAGGAGTTATTTGCTGAATAACGTTTAAAAAGTTAGAAACCATAAATCTGATATCAATTAACTATCCCAAATCCCACTCCTCTCCCAATGTCTTAATACCACTAATTATCTGCGCCAAAGTCTCCTCTACCGTACCATTTCCGTCTATCTCTATGATATTTTCATCACGAGTAGTCCGTAAAAAATCAATAGCATTTAAAAATTTCTCACGCGTTTCATCAAAACGCCCTTCGAAGAGTTCTCGTGGCTGATTGCGTTTGTTTAAGCGTTGGTAACAAGTTTCATTCGTCACGTTGACAAAGAAAATAAGGTCAGGTTTGCGCGCCAATTCATTCAGTTCCATGACACGTTCGAAAGGGAAATCTTCCGCCGTTTGATAGACTAAAGACGAGAGGTAATAACGGTCACTGACGACGATGTGTTTGTCTTTTTCTAACCACGGATTTATCAAGCGATAATTGTGGTCCAAACGATTAGTGGCAAAAGCATAAGCCAATACACGCGGGTGAAATTGTGTGATTTTTTTCATCAGAATATCACGTATAAATTCCCCCGCTGCCGACGGATTATTGGGTTCGTAGGTGAATTTTATCTTACCGATGAATTCGCGACTTGCCACCTCTAATATACGTTTGGCAACAGTGGTTTTACCCGACCCGTCTAAACCTTCGATGACAATGAATAATGATTTTTTTTGCATTTAAAGAGTTGTAAGGTTGTAAAAGTTATAAAGTTGCTACGTACTGGTCATTGTTAAAGCAGTAACTGTAAAATTTTACAACTCTATAACTTTTTTATAGTCGTAATTCGCCCGCGCCTTCACGGATAACC
>CALDUB010000474.1 GCA_937923465.1 uncultured Saprospiraceae bacterium | reverse complement strand
GGCGGAGGTACGGAACCTTATACTTACAGTATCGACGGAACAAACTTCCAAGACAGTCAGTTCTTTTTTGAGTTGGGTGTCGGGACTTATGAAATCACAGTGCAAGATGCCGACGGATTTACGCAAGTGACAAATACCGTCTCTATCGCAGAACCAACTGCTGTTACGGTTTCTACAACTACAAATGTTGACGAAATCACTGTGAGCGCAATGGGCGGAACTGGCGCTTTCCAATACAGTATTGACGGTGCAAACTATCAAGAAAGCAATGTATTCAGTGGTTTAGCAAATGGAACATATACCGTTTCTGTCTTTGACGAAAATGAGTGTTTTATTACAACAACTGCAATTGTAGCAGTAAATGGTTTGGCTGTTGCTGCGCAATCTGAGGATATTAGTTGTAACGGAGAGAACAACGGAAGTATCATCGTCACTGCTGGCGGAGGTACGGAACCTTATACTTACAGTATCGACGGAACAAACTTCCAAGACAGTCAGTTCTTTTTTGAGTTGGGTGTCGGGACTTATGAAATCACAGTGCAAGATGCCGACGGATTTACGCAAGTGACAAATACCGTTTCTATCGCAGAACCTACTACAGTTTCTGTTTCTACAACTACAAATGTTGATGAAATCACGGTTAATGCAATGGGTGGAACTGGTAATTTCCAATACAGCATTGACGGCGTAAACTATCAAGATAGCAACGTATTCAGTGGATTAGAAAATGGAACTTATACCGTTTCTGTATTTGACGAAAATGAGTGTTTAGCGACGACAACAGCTGTTATATCTGTTAATTCGTTAACTATTACAACGGAGGCGACTAATATTAGCTGCCACGACGAAAACGACGGAACAATTACGGCGTTAATAGGTAGCGGACAAGAACCTTACATATATAGCATCGACGGCGAAAACTTCCAAGACTCCCCTATTTTTGACAATTTGACCGCTGGAGAATATACAATCACAGCACAAGACGCAAATGAGATTTCGGTAACAAGTAGCGTCATCAATATCTCAAATCCTGAAACTTTGACTGTTTCAGTAATTATTGAAGGTACAACGATTACAGCAGTTGGAGCAGGAGGTATTGTTGATTATATGTACAGTATCGACGGTGAGATTTTTCAAGAAAGTCCTATTTTCAACGATGTACTAAATGGAACTTACACTATTTATATAATTGATGCAAATGAATGTACAAATACAACCGAGGCGACTATTGCAGTCAACGACATTTCTGGTATAGCAGTTATTGACAATCAGATTTCTTGTTTTGGAGATTCAAATGGTGCGATTAGTGTTTCTGTTTCTGGCGGTAATGAGCCATTCCAATATAGTATCGACGGTGGGATGAATTACCAATCGGATAATTACTTTGAGGGACTATCTGCCGCGGAATATTCAGTTATCATTTTAGACAATGATGGATTTACATTCACAACAGAGGCTGTACTCCTTCCACAACCAACTGAATTACAAGCCAATAGCTCTGTTACCGATAATTTAATAGTCATCATGGCAGAAGGAGGAACTTCACCGTATTTTTATAGTATTAACGACGGGGAATTTACAACAGGTAATGCTTTTGAAGATTTGGTTAATGGAAGTTATGATATCATTGTTCAAGATTTTAATGGCTGCGAAGTCTTTCTAACAGAGATTATCGATATAAATACAATGAGTATTTCATTGACAATTGAAAATAATATTTCTTGTTTTAATGAAGAAGACGGTATTATCGTTGTCAATGTAATGGGAGGAACTGCACCATTTATGTATAGTATCGACGGTGAAAATTTCCAAGAAAGTAATGTTTTCACAGGCTTAGCAGCAGGTGCTTACTCCTTTACGGTAACAGATGCACAGGGTGCATTAACGGAAACAACGGCTATTCTTTTGACTAATCCTGAACCGTTATTTGTTAGTGCAAATACAGATGAAAATCTGGCAACATTAACAGGAACAGGTGGTACTGGAGATTATTTATACAGTGTGGATGGTGAGACATTCCAAAGTGATGGTAATTTCATGGACTTGGTAAATGGTGACTATACAGGATATGTGCAAGATGCCAATGGTTGTATCGCTGAAACGCAATTTACAATCCTATCCATTGACTTATTTGCGGTCGCAGAGGTAACACAAAATATTGATTGTTTTGGTGACGAAGTGGGTATTATCGAAATTAACGCATCTGGTGGAACAGCACCATATACTTACAGTATTGACGGTGATAGTTATGTAGAGAGTAATATCTTCACAGAACTCTCCGCAGGTATTTATACTTGCTATGTCGAAGATGCCAATGGGAATATCTACGAAGCAGAAACTGTAACCATTACAGAGTCGGCACTCATTATACTTAGTGCTCAAAGCATTTCATCTTCCATTATAGCCAGTGCAGAAGGTGGCGTCCTACCCTACCAATTTAGTATAGATGGAGATAATTTCCAAGATTCTGGTACTTTTAATGACTTACCTAGCGGTGAGTATCCTGTAACAATTATTGACGCGCTGGGTTGTACTGAAACTTTAATGATTGTGATAGATGTTGTTGGCACTGAAGATATTAGTAATAATATCAATTTCAGTATCTATCCGAATCCAAGTACAGGTACTTTCTCTATAGAGTTGGAAAATGAAATTCGCGGAGCCTTGACAATTTCTATTTATAATATCATCGGTCAAAGACTCTTTGAAGGAAATACAATAAAAGGAAATGACTTACTCTCTTATAAAATTTCTGATTTAGAATTGCCTACGGGGACCTATGAAGTATTAGTTAAAGGTGGTGACTACTTTGGGACTAAGAAAGTTGTTGTGGTTCGGTAGAATTCTTTAAAAGTTAGAGTAGTTGGCGCAGTTGAGTAACGTGAGATAAATAGAAGAACAGTTCCAACTACTCTAACGATTAACGTTCTTTGCCGTAAAACCAAAATTCATAACAGTTTCAGGCATAAAAAAAGGTCAGCACAATGTGCTGACCTTTTTTTATATCTTCATTAAACCTAGACAAAACAAATCATAAAACCAATATTGTGGTCTATTGACCCATTGTCCACTCAATTCAATCCACTCTGGTGGTTCTACTAATTTGAGGTGTCGAATATAACGATATATGAGATGATATACTTCTGAGTCTTCCATTAATTCACCCGATAAATGAATTGGCGTGGTATCTGGCTTTAGACCAAATTGGTCGTAAATCAACATCACATAATAGATAAAATCTTTAGAAGAAGAATAAGTAAAAGCATTGTAAAATACAAGTTCCCCATTATCAAAAAAGGTAATTTGTATCGCCTCTTGTCTTACGTTAAGAAAAATGCATTTTCCTTCATTTTCCTGTGCCAGTCGGCGTACACCTTTATACAGTGCTGTAGAAGAATGAATTATTTCTGCTCCACCAAAGTAGCTTTTCAATACCTTAGACAAACTATCCTCTAATGCATATACATGTTCTGCACCTGCGGTAGTCAAAGAGTCGGTACGTACCTCATACTCCCCTGTTAATGGAAGCATTTTTTCTAAATAGGTCGCATTTTCCTCTTCGTTGTACAGCCGAGTAGGAACCAAAGTAGATGTTAAGTTAAAAACACCAACATAGATAGTACGGTAAGGCTGTTGCAACTGAACATTACGCAATATAACCGTCTCCAACCTATCGGCATAACCTTTATCTTCTGAGTCTTCTGGAAAATCACACTTTACCACAGATAAAACGCGATTGGTTTTATCTATAATGCAATACGACAAACTGTCCGCCCCTAGCAGGACGGACAGTTCGTATTCTGTAGTTTTCTTCTTGTCAAAAGAAGGTTCTGTAAGTTCAAAACTTATCATAGATTGACGTTATACTGCGCGGGATATCAAAAGAAAATACGTCTTTTGCCCCATTTGAAGTACAGGAAAGAATTAATCCCAAGAACCACCTAACTGAGGCGCATCCATGCTACCAAACTTCATGCGAGCATTTGGGTCGTAGTTACTATCGTACTTTGTGTACTTAGGAGAAGCATACTCTCCCATAAAATCTTTCCAGAAAGTTCCTACTTCAACAACAGGTACTACTGTTTGCTGGTAAGTCAAGGTATCTGCTGCAATATCATACATCTTCCCTTCAGAATATGGAATCATTTCCATTTTATCTAATATCACTCCAAGAGAGCGTACAGAGTCAATTGCTGGCTTGAAAATAGTATCGTAAACAACTGCTTCTGGGTTGTTTGGATCATCAGGGTCACCCTGAACATTGACAAGCTTGAATGTACCTGTGTTCAATACTTCACGCAAAGTATCAAATGTAGCAGCAAACTCACCTGTTACTCCACGATACAATTCTTGTGCAGTACGAATGTTTTGTAAAGATTTGACAACTGCCGATTTTCTCTTAATTTTCTCACCCTGGAATGCAATCGGTTCATTGATACTTGTATAAAGTACATATGCCAAAATTCCGATTAGAATGGCAAGAATTAAATTGATGACTAACTTCATGTTCGGTTTGTTTTGATGCCGGTGTAAAGGTTAATTATTTTGATGTTTGAAGACACAAGTATTTATATGTGCTTTCATAATTTGTGCTGTAAATTTCTAAAAAAAATTACAAACACCGCAAAGTTTAGCCTGATTTTTGATAGAATAGTTCTGTAAAGACATTATCCTGAAAATCAAATCTAACGTTTTCCGTTATTTCTCGCAATTTTAGGGTAAAAGATTGGAATAAAAAAACAAACAGGCATTGTATTTTGATTCCTTATTAAATGAGGTGAAATTTTATGTGATTTTCATACCATTTTCTAACTTTCCCTGTTAGAAAGATGCGTGTCTTCATTTTTTTGGTGTGTGATATATTTTTTTTCTTCTTTTTTAGGTTTCTTTCCCCTCTTATTTCCCCTCATCAGATATATTTTTAACAAAACAAAAAATACACTTAATCATATATTAAATTTTAACATAAATTAACATTTTTACTTCCTTATTCAAAAAACAATACATAACTTGCAGACATTCCTCTCGTATATCCTGATTGTTTAGACTAAGTTATACTCTCAAAATTAAAAATATTGAGAAAAAATTTACTTTTTTTCAATACAAGCAGCCTCATAAAGACTTTTTGCCCCGATAAATAAAATTTCAGCGTTAAAGATTTCGAAATGTATGATATATATCTTTTCGAAACAAGAATTAATGTAATACTAAGCATACCTCCTAATTGCACTTATTTCTTTTTACATTAATTTAAGGAACGCGTCAAAAATAAATCTACATTCTTGACAAGACCTTTTGCCCCTCATTTGCACTTTAAAAATCCTTATGTAGCTGGGCTTCCGATGCTCAGAACGCGGTATACGCGGTTTTTAAAACCCAAATGAGAAACAAAATTTCTTTCCCAAGAATGTAAATCTATTTCTGTCGCGTTCCTAAATTGCTACCAGTCAGTAATTTAAGTACGTAACCTTATTTATCTGGACATTTTGACAGGATTTTTTTCCGCTCCCGAGCAAAGCGTCGGGACAAGTTATTTCCCTCTTAAAAATAGTTCCCCCGAAGTGTCGGGGCAGGCTGTGATACAGACCATGCAACGATTTTTAAAAGAAATCTATCGAAAAAATCTCTCTGTCAAATTTATCCACATAAATAGTGTCACGTACTTAATAATGATTCAATTATTTGTTCTATGAGAAAATGTTCAGAATGTCAGCATCCATTATTAGAAAAAGCTCGATTTTGTCATGAGTGTGGTACTAAGGTTGCTCAAGAAAAATTAATATGTACTCAGTGTGGTGATGAAAATCCCCTGGCTGCAAAGTTTTGCCGTAGCTGTGGTTTTAATTTTTTGGAAAAGGAAAGCATCAATGAGTTATTTGAAGACTTGCCAACCCAAGACCTTGAAAAAGAGATTTTCGAAGCATTTTTTGAGCACTTAAAATACAAAATAGCAGAGGAACAAAGTGAAACTTTGCAAGAAGAGTACATCAATCTTTATGAACAATCAGATTTTAAATTCTCTTTTGAAATCAAAGTAAAACAACTTGCAGAAGATGTAAAAAAAGCAAGAGAAACACCTGATTATCAGCCTGATAAAACAAGAAAAAAATTAGAAAAAACCTTTGAAGACCTCTCCGATTTTTTCATTATTCATTACTGTGCCCCACTCAATCCCGTTTTTCTTTCAGAGAAGATACTACTCTATCGTGAGGCAAACTATACTGATACCAACTTATTGCAAATGGTAGAAGATTACCTCAGTCTAGACCAAGAGGAAAGTATTACTTACTATACTAATTTTATCGAAATGCCAATGGATAGATTAAAAAAGGCTGGAAAGTCTTTTTTGTTTCCAGAGAAAAATGAGAAGATTCTATTAATTTGTGACCAATCTGTCTTGGGTTCACTCAAGGAAGGATTCGCGTTTACAGAAAAGGCTATTTACTGGAGAATGCATTTTGAGCCTGCGCGCAAAGTTTCTTACGAAAACATCACAGAAATAAAACGAGAGAAAGACTGGATTACTATCAATGGACACTTCTTTAATACGAATAACGCTCTTAATATCAGAGTATTAAAGCTCCTGAAAAAATTAAAAAGTTTCTAAAAACAGTCATTATGCGCCTTCTTTTCGCCTTTTTTCTTTTATCTTTCTTTCTGATTTCTTGCAACAAAGAAACAGAGGCTTTTCCGATTGAAGAACCTGAATTAATAAAGATATTAGCAGATATTCATCTTGCCGAAGCTGCTTTTCAAAATTTGAGCAATTCAGCTAAGGACACGCTCGCGTATCAATATTATGAACAAATATATCAAATCCACGAGGTAGAAAAAGAACAAGTTGACTCTTGTATTGCTATTTTAAATCGCAATCCGCAACTCTTTTTTGATACTTATAAAAAGGTACAGGAGTTTTTAGTGAAAGGAGCAGCAGAAAATTTGGAAGCGCAGAAACCAAAAAAGAATAGATAAGTAAGTGACACTATTTAACGCATTTTTTCGATTTCTGATAATATCCCCGCTGTCGTCGGAGAGGCAGCCACTACGTATTTTGAAATACTCAGATTGTGTAAACCCTTTGCCGTTGTTTTACCAATTGCGATGATTTTTTGCTCTTTAATCAAAGGATACTTATCAAAATACGTCTGTGCATTTAAAGGACTAGTAAAAACCAACACATCAGACTCAGGTACAGAGAAATCTTTTTTGGGTGTATTGGTGTAAACTACAATATCAAGCACTTCGACTTGGTCTGCGATTAACTTCTCAATAGATTTTCGACTATTTTCTGCCTGAGGAAATAAGACACGTTGTTCATAAGCTTCATCTCCAAAACTTTCAGCGGTTTGTTCGGGATTTCCATTTCCAATAAAATCAGGAATAATGTCTCGCTCTATCATCGCTCTTGCCGTCCCTGGTCCTATCACTGCAAATTTGCTATTTTTATACCGATTCGGATGCGCCATTTCAAAAAAATACCGTACACAACGAGGACTGTAGAAAAATATCCATTCGCAGAAAGGAAAATAATTGAATGGAACGAAATCAAAATCAATTAAACTTTCTCCATAGACTACGTCACCCTTTGCTTCCAGTGTTTGGACCAAAGAACTGTTCTTATCTAAATCTCTTGAAATAAAAATACGCATAATCTATTCTACTATCAGACTCTTTAGAAACGTAAGAAAAAGAACTGCGAGGAGAAAATATCATATGAACGCTCTCCTCGCCTCTCTCACCTAATCCTAAAACAACTCAATTGCTTCATTATCCAGCATCTTAAAAAATGCAAGTGCAGTTACTGCTGCATCTGTATTGGCATTTCCAGCGTTCCCAAATTTCTTTTGAAACAAGTGTCCATATATCTCATTTAAAGAAGGCCACTTGTACTTGCCACCTCGCCCAGCTAGTTTACACATCCATGTTGCTTCCTGCATCAAACAATAGTTGTCCGAGTGGTGAAGACGGTGCGCAACAGCCGAACGCGCCATTTCGCCACCGATTACACCTTCGTTATAGCGTAAATTGTGAGAAATAATATGTTTAGCGCTGTCTACCACATCTCTAAATTCAGTTAAAACCTCCCGTACAGGACGCCCTTTCTCCTCTAGTTCTGCCTGCGTAACGTGGTATCGCTCCGCAAAATCGGGTTTAACAGTCCAACCTACTGGCTTGATAAGCTCATTACCTTTACCTATAAGCTTTCTATTTTCATCATAATACAACCAAGCCAGATGCATCAAACGTGGCCAGTTAAAAGGGTCATTGTTTTCTCCTTTCCAATTACGTGGTGCACCATTCCCAGAGGTGTCAAAAATCAAGTACATATTCTAGTTTAATAGATTCTAAGCAATCAGTCGTGATTCCTTCTGATGAAAATTCTTATTCAGTAAATCATACAAGTCCAAACTCGTAAAATCATTCTGCAAAATTACTCCTTACTATTAAATAGGAAAGCTATTTCTCTATTTTTTTACTGATTTTTTACCCTGTCACAGATATAATTTTCATTTTTAGACTAGCTACAAATAGGTATTTCTATTAAAACAAGGCTTGTTTATATTTTTTTGTGACAGGGCACCAGCACCATTCTTACTCACTATTTTTCCTAATTATCTATTTACATCTAATATTATCAGCAAATAATACATTCAACCAAAAACTTATATCACAAATTAAAGCACCATATTGTTATTATTTTACATAATATTATTTTTTAGAAAAATCAAAAAAACTAATATACCTTTGTAACATAGAAAGAAAGAACAGTTAATATTTCCATTGTCTTACCATTATTATTTGAAACAAAAACATCAAGCATTCTAAACTTTGATGTTTCCCCTATTATAGTCAAATGCTATACGTTTCAAACTATTTTATCTCCCACAACAGTTAGGTAACTTAATAATTTTCCGCTCCCTAAATTATTACTACAAGACCATTTTTTCTTAAGCATAAAAGAAATTTTATCGCTCAATGTTTAACATCTGACCATGTTTAACACAGTTCTTGTATTACCCTAACTCACTGACTATCAATAAAATAAACTACCCTCCATATTTTTTGACTTTAGTACGAGTAGCCTAAAATGCTATTTTTACTTTATCAAAACCTGTCAATATCAATCTGTCATTATACAAATCAAAAACTATGGACTTTTTTACAATCAACAAAAAATCTTACGTTCAATTCTTTTTCATTCTTGCAGCAACTTTTTGTAGCTTTTCATTAAGTGCTCAGACATGTGATAACGTTACTGCTCCAGGTAGTATCGGCTCTGACCAAATATTAAATGGTGCTGGAGTTCCTTTGTCAATTCAGGGCATAACTGACGCAACAGGAGGTACAGGAGCAATCGAATACCTTTGGATGAAAACAGATATTTCTGGGTCAAGCAATAGTAGTACTATTTGGTCAATCATAGAGGGCGCGACATCTGCTGATTATCAGCCAGGAGAATTAACTAAAACTACATACTTTACTCGCTGTGCACGTCGTAGTGGATGTAGTGAGTATGCAAAAGAGAGTAACATTATTGCTGTCAACGTTGTAGCTGCTTTGCCTGTCGAATTGATTTCATTTGATGCAAAGACTAAAGGAAATGTGGTAAACTTAGACTGGGCTACAGGTTCAGAAATCAACCACGATTACTTTTCTTTAGAACACTCTACTAATGGTGCTGATTTCGCAGAGATTGAATTCATCAGAGGAGAAGGAAATGATAGCGATACAAAAAAAGAGTACTCATTCTTACACCGTAATGCAAATAGTGGTGTAAACTACTACAGATTACTGCAAGTAGACATGGACGGAAAATATACTTACTCTTCTGTAGTAAAAGCTGAAATAAAAGCGAATACTAACATAAGCGTAGCCCCTAACCCAACTTTTGATTTGATGACAGTTCAGGTGTCAGAATTGCCGCAAAATGCAGTAGTTCTGACCCTACATCACGCAAATACAGGTCAAAAGTTGAGTGTAATTGACCTTAGCGAAGGACAATCTAACCTTAGAGTTAATACAGAAGACCTAGCACCTGGTATGTATATCGTGCAGGTATTATCTGACAATGGTTCTCGTCTTGCCTCTACAAAATTCATAAAGGCGAATAGATAATAACGGCTCACTATTTAAAAAATTACTAGGTTAAAATTATTCAGGAGTTGTCCATATTTTGGGCAACTCCTTTTTTATTGTCATCAAACAAGTACAAATAATTAAAAGAAAATCATAAATCTTGACTTCTTCTTGCTATTTCTCCTGTTGCCGACATAAAATAACGAGAAAAGAAAACTACATTCGTTCTTTTCTCGTTATTTTGATAGAGGATTTATGTTTCGTGTAGGTTTCCTACAACTATTTAAGCTTTATAAGCTACTTTTAAGAAGTAGTTTTTCATAAAACCTGACTCCTTGAATTCTTACAAATAAATCATCCGTGCATGAAATATTCGTTACAATTAATTGCTGTTTTTGCTTTTATCTTTTGCTTTTCTTTCGAAATACAAGCAACACACAACCGTGCTGGTGAAATAATCGTTGAGCAACTTGCGCCCTGCGAGCAATACAAGGTTCGAGCAACCATTATTACTTATACAAAAGCAAGTAGTGTTTCTGCTGACCGTGACTCTCTTGTCATTTGTTGGGGAGACGGCGAACAGTTTTGTGAAATGGCGTTTCGCTCTAATGGTCCTAATAATAATGGACAAATACTCGAAAATGATATAAAACGTAATGAATATTCGGCAATGCACAGCTATCCAGGTGCTGGCAGTTACACAATTTCGATGACTGACCCCAATCGTAATGGTGGTATTATTAATGTGAATGCGCCTGCTTCTGACCAGGTTCAATTTCATATTCAAACAGTACACACCTTACTCAATTGTCAATTTAACGGACTGAATAGCAGTCCTATTTTAGATTATGAACCCGTTGATGTGGGCTGTATTGACCAAGTTTTCAATCACAATCCAGGCGCATTTGACCCCGACGGTGATAGTTTGTCTTATGAAATCATACAACCACTTGCTGACGTCGATACGCCTGTTCCCAATTATGAATTTCCTAATGAAATAAATAATCTGAATAGTGGTATTTTTATCATTGACCCCGTTACAGGAACAATCACCTGGGATTCTCCCGCCATTGCAGGAGAGTATAATATGGCATTTGTTATCATTTCTTGGCGGAATGGAATAGCCATGGATACCATGATACGAGATATGCAGGTGACGATTAGGGACTGTGAAGATAATGAGCCGCCGACGATTGAGACGGTAGAAGAAATCTGTGTCATAGCAGGCGAATTATTAGAGTTTGAGGTCATTGCTGACGACCCCGATGAAGGGCAAGGTGTTAAATTAATCGCTCGTGGAGGTCCTTTTAGTGTTCCTGTCTCTCCTGCAGAATTTCCAGATGCGACGTTCTTTGAAACACCACCCGTGGGAAAAGTATTTACATGGCAAACCACCTGTGAACATATCGCAAAACAGCCTTATGAAGTCATTTTTAGAGCCACAGACAACTTTTTAGATACGACAGGTTTGTCTACGCTAAAAATCGTGCGGATAAAAGTCGTCGGTCCTCCTCCCGAAAACTTAGAACCTCTAGCCATTCCTGGTGAGATTGAATTGTTTTGGGATAAGCCTTACTCCTGTGAGGCTGCAGCAGAGGATTATTTTTTAGGATTTTCGGTATGGCGGAGAGAAAATAGCAATAATTTTTCGGTAGATGAATGTGAACCAGGTCTAGAAGGGCGCGGCTATACTGAAATCAACTCCCTGACGACTGACTCCCAAGACGACAGATATTATTACAAAGACTCGGATGTAGAAAGAGGAAAAACCTATTGCTATAGGATTTTAGCAAAATTTGCGAGATATACAACTGCGGGAAATCCATTTAACATCGTCGAAAGTTTGCCTTCAGATGAAGTCTGTGTCCAACTAAAACAAGATGTACCACTCCTAACGAATATTGATGTCATGGAAACCGATATTCAAAATGGCGAAATATTGGTACGCTGGATTGCTCCCAAAGCAGAAGACCTAGATACATTGTTAAATCAAGGTCCGTATCGTTATCAGTTAATGCGTTCAGAGGGAATAGGAACTGAAAACTTTACAGAAGTTGCTGGAGCAAATTTCAACGCCGCTAATTTCTTTGAACTCACACAAACCGAGTTTACAGACACAAATTTAAATACACTAGAAAGAGCATATACTTATAAAATTGACTTTTATATCAATGGAGAATCTGAGGCTATTAACTCCGCGAATAAGGCTTCTTCCGTTTTCTTAACGGCAGGTGGTGCTGATGAAAGAATAGAATTGTCATGGAATTTTGAAACGCCTTGGGAAAACTACGATTATGTCGTTTTCAAGGAACAAACAGATGGTAGTTTCTCTGTCTTAGACACCGTACAAACACCTGAATATACAGAAAATGGCTTGGTAAATGGTAGAGAATATTGCTATTACATAGAGACGATTGGTGCTTATAGTGTGGAAGGAATACCTGCACCATTATTCAACAAATCTCAACGGGCATGTGGTTCTCCTCTAGATACAGTTCCTCCTTGTCCTCCGACTTTAACGGTTAGAAACATTTGTGATGAACAGGTAAATTGTGTTGAAGCAGAATTGGTAAATGACCTCACATGGACTAATCCTAATTTCTTATGTGAAGATACAGATGATGTCGTTTTTTATAATGTCTATTATGCTGACCAAGAAGGCGCCGACTATAATCTGGTTCACTCTACTGATGAGAGTGTAGATACGACTTTCGCACACATGTCTTTGCGAGGTCTGGCTGGTTGCTACGCTGTGACAGCAGTCGATAGTTTTGCTAATGAAAGTTTGTTTAGTAATGTTATCTGTGTCGACAATTGCCCTATTTATGACCTACCAAATGCATTCACACCGAATGATGACGGTCAAAATGATGTGTTTATTCCCTATCCTTTCTGCTTTATTGACAGAATAGAAATAGCGATTTTTAATCGTTGGGGACAACAGGTATTTGCAGCAACTGACCCTAATATTGAGTGGACAGGAAAAAGTGATAAAGGAGAAAACTTAGCTTCGGGGACGTATTATTATACTTGCCGCGTTTTTGAACAACGTGTCACAAACGGTGGAGAGAATGAAAAAGTTCTGAGTGGATATATAGAACTGATTAGAGACAACTAGTTTTAGATGTTAGATATTGGACCTTAGAAAATTACATATAAGCACAAAGCATTGACAATCAAAATGTTGTAACGCGCATGCTAAGTATATTATTTAAATACTAATACATAAGGTCCAATATCTAACGCCTTTAAAGCATTATTCAATCTTTTTCCAATGCAGTGTATCAGGAAAAAAATCCTGCGAAACTGAGAAAGTTGACATTTCTTCAAGTTCGTTTTTAGATACGTCGGAAGTACCTGCGATGCTAGTCTGGAAATTCATTAAAAAAAATATCCCAAAAAAGCCCACAAGAAAAAGTGCGGAAGTTGTGTAATTTTCTGTCTTCAATGTGGAAAATAATTTGTTAGAAATAGTTGTGTTGAAATAATTAAACAAACTCAAAATAAGTATAACAAACTGGTTGTCAGACTTATTCAGAATTACTTTATAGCCATATCAGAATTAAATCATAATACTAGTTCTAAAGCTTTAATTATTAAAGAGGATTACCTTTATTTGTAGCAAATAAGTTGCCAGAAAAGAAATAAACAAGTATAGAAAATGCAAGTATTCAACAAAAAATTAATCTTAGCTTCTAAATCTCCTCGCCGAAGTCAACTATTGCGTGAAGCTGGTTTTTCATTTACTAATAAAACCAAGGACGTTGACGAGAGTTATCCGGAAGGCTTAAAGCCTTATGAAGTTGCAGAATATATCGCCAGTAAAAAGGCAAAAGGATGTATTGATTTTTTGGAAGGAGAAGCAGCAGATACCATCTTGATTACTTCTGATACGATTGTAGTGCTCCATGATAAAATCTATGGCAAACCCAAAGATTATAAAGACGCTGTTCGTATTTTAAAGGAATTATCGGGTCAGACGCATCAAGTCATTACTGCTGTGTGCCTACAAGATAGCAGCAAGAAAACAACCTTTCACGGTGTATCTAAAGTTACTTTTTCAGAATTGACAGAAGAGGAAATTGATTACTACTTAGAGGCATGTAAACCCTATGACAAAGCGGGCTCATATGGCGTGCAAGAATGGCTAGGACACTGTAAAATAACAAAAATAGAAGGGTCGTATGCTAATATTATGGGGCTTCCTGTGCATTTGGTTTATGAAAATCTATTGAATTTTTAAGGATAAGGACTTGGTTTGAGTTGTTAGAATAGTTTGATTAAATTCAAACTATTCTAACAAACCAAGATTATTTCTCTTTACCTAAAATATCCATAAATTCCTTCCGTACATTCTCATTTAAGAATTTACCACTAAAAGAAGTCGTCACAGTGCTACATCCGTGGTGCTCCACTCCTCTAGCCTGTACACACATGTGAGCAGCATCGATATATACTGCTACATCATCCGTTTTGAGGACTTTTTTCAACTCATCAGCAATCTGCATCGTCAAGCGTTCCTGTACCTGAGGACGCTTTGAATAGTACTCTACTATTCGATTTATCTTAGACAAACCAATAACCTGGTCGCCTGCGATATATCCTACATGGGCTTTTCCAAATATCGGCTGAAAGTGGTGCTCACAAGTCGACTGGACAGGGATTCCCTTCTCCACCAACATATTGCGATAACCATATTTATTTTCAAACAGAGTTACAGCAGGTTTATTTGCAGGATTGATACCTGAAAAAACTTCATTTACAAACATTTTGGCAACTCGACGAGGAGTTCCAGCCAAACTGTCATCTGTTAAATCCATACCTAGCGTATCCATTATTTCCCGAAAATGTCTAGAAATTACTTCTATCTTCTCAGCATCTGACACCGCGAAAGCATCTTTTTTCAGGGGCGTTTCCAAAGAAGTCCCTACATGTGCATCACCAATATCATCCATAACTGAGATTTGACTACTGTTTGCGTCACCATTTAAATATTCATCAGAATAACCGTTCTTTAAGTCAGACATTTTATTCATTTTTGCAGAGTTTTTTCGTTATGAGGAAAACTCTTAACCCATTTGTAACTGTGTTTATTGATTGAGTAGTTAGTTGTGTAAATAAACTCACTACCAAATAGACAACATCGCATTTGCATTATGGTTTAGATTTAATCGTTACTATCCTGTTAATTAGACTTTACTCAATATGTATAAATTCTGTATTCTTTTAAGTTGGACTCTTTTAATTATCTCTTGTGCAGGTGATACTGCCTCTAAAAAAGAAGAATGTCGCTTTGGCGAACCAACAGCAATATTCAGCAATCAAAACCCTGAAATTGCTTCTACTAGTTTTAAAATAGAAGGGCGCACGGGAATTGAAACTGTTCAATTTAAAAATCAGCTCTCATTAGAGTTAACTCAGTCAGGCTGCCAAGAAGTTATACAAGATTTTGCATTTTCTTTGCCGATGACTAATCCTGAAGCGGACGGTCAATTTTGGATACAACAAGGAGAACAGCTCATGCGATTTATGGGAAATACAGACCCAAGCCTCATGCAATTTAGTGAATGGGCAAACATGATAGCGCAATCAGGAAAGGAAATGAAACTGGGAGAAGCCAAAGAAATTCAAACAGGATATTTTGTTACCGTTGATAAAATATCTGGAAAGGAAAAAACGATTATTAAGGTGACTTTGGAGGGGAAGTAGATTTTATGGCTCTACCAAATACCAAAAGAGGGCTAAGAGTAAAACTCTTAGCCCTCTCTTTATGAGTATGCATCAATTCGAAATAACTATTCTAATCAATAAGCCCTCTACCCTCTTTCGCAATCTTCCCAGTCTTCTGTAGTTCCTTCATCAATCTATCTAAGACACCATTGATAAAATCTTTACTCTTATCAGTACTGTAGAGTTTTGAAATCTCCACAAACTCATTTAAAGTAACCTTAGTCGGTATAGAAGTAAAGTGCGTCAACTCACACACTGCCATTTTTAATGATATCATGTCAATAATAGCAACACGGTCAACATCCCAGTTCTTGAGAGTCGGCTCGATAATCTCTAGTAATTCTTTGCTTTCAAAGTAAACTTTATGAAACAAGACTTCTCCAAAGTCAGTCACAGTTTCCTTACTCGGGCGGTAAGCTTCATAAAAACCATCATCAACGGGCATTGTCTTAAGCGTCTTCTTAATAGAACCGACGACGATAGATTTATCATCTAACCACACCGCGAACTGCTCCTCCATGAGTTCGTTAAAACTCTCTTCACTTACCCAAAAACGGTATAATTTTAAAAGAATTTCTTTATCGGCTTGGTTACTGTCTGGTGCAAGTAAATACTCCTTATAGTCATCCGTCTTAGCGAATTCCATATAATAACGACGTACTTGGTCTTTATCTATTCGGTTATCAATATGGCGCATACGCGTCAACCGACGAAAATCATCACTTTTGAGCACACTACGAACCAAGTCGTTTTCTGCTATTTTCGCACGAAAGGCTTTATCTTCAGCGGTAGGAACAAGTTTTGCTGCTTTTTTCTCTGCTACAGTACGCGCATAATCAGCAATTTGCATCAATAAGAGCAAATTGTACAGATATAAATCAAAGGCAGCATCTACACTTTGACGGTAACGTTTAATAGCGTCAGCATAAGACAGTCCTTCATCTCGTGTGAGCGTGTATAAACCTTGCATTACTTTGACACGTACATTTCTTCTACTCAGCATAATAATAGTTTCTCTTCTTCTACTTTCGAAAAAGGGGAAAATGATTGCGGTGTTAATGATAGTAAAAGCACAATAAATAAACTCTTACCCTAATTTGAATGCAAAGAAAAGTATTTTTTTGGGAATGTTTTCTATTTCTAAGATTTATTCTTGATAGAGAAGAATAAAAGCAAATATCAAACATAAAAAAAAGCTTGAATTCATGATGAATTCAAGCTTTTTTTATTGCAGTTTATAGTATTTATTCTGCAACTATAACACGACGGTTCATTACACCTTCTT
>CALDUB010000473.1 GCA_937923465.1 uncultured Saprospiraceae bacterium | reverse complement strand
ACACTGGTTAGTATTACCAAAGTAGTCAGTTACTCGGAAAGCAACCATTACTTCTGTTCCTACATCTGCACAACAGAATTTAACATCTGGTCCGAATGTAGTGTTGCCTGAAATAGAACAAGCATCTGTCATACGACGTACTTCGAAGAAGTCGATACCACAGTTATCGTTAGAACCGTCATCAAATGTTGCAGCTAAAACTGTAGCAACACCGTCAGCACCGATAGCAACTTGTGTAATTTCATCACAAACAGGAGTTGGAGTTACATCATCAACAACAGTAATAGTTACTGTTTCTTCAGAAGTGTTACCACATGCATCAGTAGCTACGTAAGTAACCAAGTGGTCACCAATTGCTAAACCTGGAGCAGGGATTGCACCAGCAGAAGTAACAGGACCTACTGGAGTAAATACTTCAACAGTCCAAGTAGAACAGTTGTCAGTAACTACAGCAGTAGCTAATACAGACTGAGAGTTACATGGTTGTGGGTGTTCGCCAGCAACAGATGCACTTACAGTTTGGTTTCCAACAGTGATAACTGGAGCTGTAACATCTACAACTTTGATAACTTGGATGTTATCTTCGCCGCTAGCACCTACAGTTACTAAAGAGTTAGTACACCAATCCAAAACAGTCCAAGTACGAACAATTTTGAATAAGTTGTCAGTTGTGTCATCTCCACATAATTCTAGAACATCATCAGAAGAAGATACTGCAAAGTTACAGTATACACCTTGACCTACAGAAGGAATACCAGAACCAGTGTTAGCCAAACAGCCAGCACCCATTTCAGTACCGTCTAATGCACCAGCGATAGCATCAGAGTCATCACCTAAAACAGCAGCATTACACTGAGAAGCGATAGCTGTTGCAGCAGTAATGTTATTGTACTCAGCGTATTGGTTACAAGACCAAGCGATGTCTTCAGGGAAGTCAACAGTTGTTACGCGAGTAATAGTAATTGTTTGAGTACATGGAGCAGATACGTTACCTACAGCATCAACAGCAATGTATTGACGTGTAATAACAGTACCTGTAGTACAGTTGTCATCATCGTTAGTAGACTGGTCTACTAGAGCGATTTCAGCACCTGCACAGTTGTCTGATGCAACAACACCTTCACCGATAGCAGGAACTGCTTCAGTACAGTCAACGTCGATAGGAGAACAAACAACTTCAGGAGCTGCTTTGTCTTCGATAGAGATAGAACCCCAGCAGTAGTTTCCTGTTGCTGTTGCGCCTTCATAGACACGTACTGTCAAATTTGTACCAAAAAATGAACTTGAGCCGACGATAACGGCAGGAGCGCCTTCGGCAACAATCATTGGTCCGTTGAAGATTTGAACGTAGTCGCCCGCATTTTCTTCAGATACCATATCAGCTGAAACTGAAACTGTACACGTTCCGTCTGCAGGAGCTGCAGGAACAGAAATTTGTACGTTGTCATTACAACTGATTTGTGCGTTAATAGTGTTAAAAGACATAAACACCATCAAAGGAAGGAATAGACATCGGAATGCCTTTACGAAAGTAAAATTCGTTTTTTCCATAAGAATTATAATTTGTTAATTAAAAAAAGCTAAAATAAAGATTTAGTGTGTATAAAAATCTGTTCAGAATGTTCACGGACATTTATTTTTTGTAAGTCCAAAAGAACAGATATATTTTTTTCACGATAGTAGACTCATTTATAAATAAGTCTAAGTTATAACAGCTTGCATCTGGATCAAGGATTTAAGACTGTTATCGTGTTGTGTGTAAATTTTAAAAGAATTTATTCCAATATTTCAAAAGGAGTTTCGGCACTTTTGCACGAAATAAAATCACAGTACAATTTGTTCAAAACTGTTCCGCATACAAATATAGAGAAAAAACTAAACCAATTACAAATAAGAGTAGACTTCTTCAATACATTAACTTTCTTCGAATAAAAATCATTTTTAATACGTTTGCACTAAAAGTCTCTGTACAGCATCAAAACAGCTTACTTTCACTCTAAAACAATACATTTACATTTTTTCATTTTTTTCGAAAAAAAATATCAGCTCGCATTTTAACAATTTTAGGGGGATTGAATTTAAGGGTAAAACAAAAGTAAACAATGATGAAATTTATTGAATATGAAGAAATTTTATTCACAATTGACAACTATTAAAATAAACTAATTGTTAAGGATAATGTACTTTTGCGGCAGCAGAGCATTCTTAGGAACGCATCAAAAATAAATCTACATTCTTGACAAGACCTTTTACCCCTTCCCGATTGCTTCGGGAAGAAACAAAATTTCTTTCCCAAGAATGTAAATCTATTTCTGTCGCGTTCCTTATGTAGTGTTTTGTGTCTCTTAAAAAAATTCAAATCAGGTAAGGATAAAATAATAGGTCTGATAAATCTGATTTATTGTTTCATCTATCCAAAAATTAAAATATAATGTCAGACGCACTAGATAAAATCGACCATGCTTTAGTTCAGACAGCTATTGCTATGGCTTCTTACGATAAAGACCTTGAAGCAATTATTCACACAGAGAAAGGTGATATTCATTTAGACCTTTTTGCCACTAAAACTCCTAAAACGGTTAAGAACTTTGAAGAGTTAGCAAAAGCAGGTTATTATGACGGCTTGAACTTTCACCGTGTCATTCCTGATTTTATGGTGCAAGGTGGCTGCCCTCACGGTCGCGGTACAGGCGGACCAGGTTATCAGTTTGGAGATGAATTTCATCCAGAATTGAAACATGATGGACCAGGTGTTTTGTCTATGGCAAACGCAGGACCAGGCACCAATGGTAGCCAATTCTTCATCACACATATCGAAACGGGCTGGTTAGACGGCAAGCATACTGTATTCGGTAAGATAAAAGGCGACTCGGATATGTCAACGGTGAATGACATTCGTAATGGAGATAAAATTTTGAGTGTGGAGATAGTTGGATAGATTATCTTTTCCGAGTTATTAAGTCTCTATCGAAAAGAGCGTAAGAATAAAGGGAGTACTGCTAGCAGTACTCCCTTTATGTTTTTCTTAAGTAAATAGTCAATTATATATGAAATATTATACTACCCCCTCCGACAAATAATCCCACACTCCATCTGCATCCGAATAATCTCTTTATGCGGTAAATCTTCATTAGGCTCTACATAAAATTGACGCAGTTTTTTCGCGTGCCCTTCATGTATGCCTTCCAAAGATGTCAGCTTATTGTGATTGACATACAAAGTCTGTAGATTCGTGAGTTTTTTTAATTCCTTTAAATCTGTGAGTTCATTAACATTAAGATACAACTCCTTTAGATTAGTCAATTTCTCTATACCTGCGAGACTTTTTAGTCCATTATTATTTAGAAAAAGATGCTCTAATTTGCGGTGATTGCGCAAGGGCTTTAGTGAGCTTATTTCACAGTTAGAAATCGTCAAAAAGTTAAGATTTGGTAATCCTTCGATGCCCGAAAGATTAGTCAAACGAAAACTAATATTCGGATTAAAAGACAACGGTCCCGTTAGTCTGACTTTATCTACTCGCGTCAGCATCATTATCAGGTACTCTTCTCTCGGCGCTGCTAAAGTTGGTCCTACACCAAACAAGCCTTCATTGAAAGCCATTTTCCATTGTGACTCTAAGCCGTTCCACCATTTTTGTGCGCGAAGGACTTCTTCTGGCGTATTTTTGACGATGATTGTTTGCATAATAATAACCTTATTAAAAAGCATCGGGAAATAGTTACATATTCCCCGATGCTTTCCTATTACATGATATAAATAATTAGTTTTTCACAAAACGCTGCGTTATTACTTGATTATTTGAAGTGATCTGTATATTGTACATACCAAAACGTAAATTTTGTACATCCAATGCAATACTATTACCTGGGTTGTCATAGCGAACAGTTTTCAAAACTTTACCGTTCACACCATACACAACTAACTCTACTTCACTGTTCCATTCTTCTTGATTCGTGATATTCAAGGTTTCCTTAGCGGGATTAGGAGAAATGCTGATGATTTCATCATTTCTAAAATCAACTGAAATGACTTCTGAATGCGCGAACTGTCCATCGTAATCAAATTGTGTCAAGCGATAGTAGTTAATGCCATTAATTGGATGTTCATCTATGTAACTGTAATCTTGTCTCTCATAAATAGTACCAGCACCTTCTTTCGTACTAATTTCTTGAAAATCTTTACCGTCGATACTTTTCTGGAGAGAAAAATAGTCATTGTTGATTTCTGTTGTCGTTATCCAATTTAGCGAAATTTCATTTTTAGTTCTTTGACCTTCGAAAGACGCCAGCTCAACGGGGAGTACTACAGGGCTACTAATCGTTATGTTATGAAAAACAGGATTATTTCTACCTGAAAATATTCGTAATAGTGTGAGGCTGCGTACTCCGAAGCTATTCTTCTATTTTCTCAAAAATCTTATGAAAAAGTTCTATCTAAACTATCAAATTATGTCTTTTCGCATAGATATAAATTGAAAACAAAAAACCTGCTGTGTCGAACGTATTTTGAAA
>CALDUB010000472.1 GCA_937923465.1 uncultured Saprospiraceae bacterium | reverse complement strand
TTCAAGCATTCATAGAGATAATTTTGTGAAAGCAAATTTTTATCCTAATTTAGTCGCATAAAACAATCAAAACCCTTTCACTATCAAAACAATATATTATGGGTCCAGTATTAATTTTTGCTGCAGGTCTAATCCTATATCTTCTTTTTTCAGGATTATTTACAGTTAAACAACAGACAGCAGCGGTGATACAACGCTTAGGTAAATTCCACAGTATTCGCCAATCAGGTTTACACTTTAAAATACCTGTTTTTGATACAGTAGCGGGTAGAATCAATCTAAAAATTCAACAGTTAGACGTTAATGTCGAGACAAAAACAAAAGATGATGTATTCGTACGCTTGAAAGTTTCGGTACAGTTTCGCGTGTTGCGAGAAAGTATCTACAGTGCATTTTATGAGTTAGAAAATCCATTAGAGCAAATCAATGCTTATATTTTTGACATTATCCGTGCAGAGGTGCCAAAAATGCGTTTGGATGATGTTTTCATCCGTAAAGATGATATCGCATTGGCAGTAAAAGAAGATTTGGAAGCAGCAATGAATACTTACGGTTATAGTATCGTAAAGGCATTGGTGACAGATATTGACCCAGATGCAGAGGTAAAAATTGCAATGAACCACATTAACGCCGCTGAACGTCAAAAAACAGCAGCAGAATTTGAGGCAGAAGCTGACCGTATTCGCATCGTCGCGAAAGCAAAAGCAGAGGCGGAAAGTAAGCGTCTACAAGGTCAAGGTATCGCCGACCAACGTCGTGAAATCGCACGTGGTTTGGAGGAAAGTGTAGAGGTATTGAATAAAGTGGGTATCAACTCTCAGGAAGCTTCGGCGCTGATTGTTGTGACACAACACTATGATACGATGCAGTCTATGGGTGAAAATTCAAATTCTAATTTGATTTTATTACCAAATAATCCTACTGCTGGTTCTGACATGTTAGGTCAAATGGTGGCTTCTTTTGCAGCTTCTCAACAATTGGGTGAGGAAATGAAAAGACAACAGAAGGAATTGCCTGCAAAGAAGGAAACCTTGAAACTGAATAAATAATTGACGGTGGACGGCTATTTTACGGTAGACGGTTAACGGTCGCTTCGCTTAACGGTGGACGGCGTGTTATTAAAAAATCCTGTTGAGTTTATGACTCGACAGGATTTTTTTTGTAAAATGCTTAACTTTTCAACTCTAAAACTATACAACTCTTTTTCCTATTCCACCACCATTTTCCGCACCGCAGTCCTGCCTATATCATTCTTCATTTTGACTAAATAAACGCCCGCTGGCAACGAAATATTAAAATCTGAATTTACATTTTCAAATTTATCTGAATACAAACTTAAACCCTGAATATTATAAATTTCCACCTCAAATCGTTCCGCATTTTCAGTATCAAATTGTATAGAAAAGTCACCATTATTCGGATTTGGAGAAATCGTCCAAGCATCTGAAAGAGGAATATCAGTGGTGTCCGTTAAGTTATCATTATTCCAGCCTGGAGTAGAGAAATGAGAGGCAAATTCGCCCGTTCCATTGGGTACGCGCGCGTAAGACTCATCATCACTTAATTCGTCAAAACGAACCAAATCAACAGCTGTAAAAGCATCACTAACTTTCTGAAAAAGTCCAAGCTCTTCTCCCCCAGCTGACAACTTAAAAGATGCGTGACTATCCACACCGTCTTCTGGGTCATTATCCGCCCAAACTAAGAGGTAATCATTTGCCGCCAAATTTGTTTTGGGCAACTGCCACTTACCAGGAATATTGAAATTATCAGACAAGAAATAGTTCCCTAAATCAATCATTTCAGAACTCCGATTATAAATCTCAATCCAGTCTTCAAAAGTCCCCGTTTCATCAGAAACAGTACTCAAATTACTCGCCATTAATTCATTAATCACCAATGGACTCTCGGCAAAAGGAAATGCAATAATTCGCTGTCCACAAGTAGGAATTCTATTTACAAGTCCTTCATTATCAGCAGACTCAATATAATATTCTAAATTTTCGAGAGTAACAAAAGCACTTAGATTTATTGTAAAAATACCGTCCCCAGCTTCTGCATCTCCATTTAAACCATTGTCTTGCATCTCTACGCAATCTGGTGTCGTATTTGGAGAATAAAAATAGCATAACTGAACAGCAAAAGGTGTGTTTTCATCTTGTACTTTTGCCGAAATCAAAAGGCTTTCACCTGCCAGTGGATAATTATTTTTCACTTCTGAAATAATCGGCGCTGTGTTTATTAGTTCCAATTGTTCCTCACAATTTTCTCTACGCGTCGTGATGTAATCTTTGATAGAATAATCCGTCTGAAAGTAGTCTAATTCGGCATCAAAAGAGTCCTCAAAATCACTCACCGAAAAACCATAATCCAAAGGATAAAATGGGTCATCTGTAACAAAAGGAGCAATCTGGTCGCGCATTGCATCTATGTAAGGGAAGAGCGTTTCTTCGTTGAAAAATTCATCTAAAAATTGGTTCATATAGACAGAATAACGCTCTCTGAAAGCAGGTACTTCGAGCGTCCGATTGTAAAATGGTCGTCCTGTATCTCCATGCTGCGCCCAATCATACATATCGCGCGTTCCCCAGTCGCGACTCAACCAATCAATACCCAATGTATTGTCCAAATCATAGGGAATGTATTCAAATTTTCCAGTCGCGGCATTGTGATAAAGATAGAAGTTATTCTTGTTGTAATGTGGTCCGTCCCAGTTTCCCGTCAAGACATCAAAAGCGATGCATTTCAAAAAACTCTCGACATTTAAGACTCTTTCTAGTTCGCATTCCAAATCATCAATCGGTGTATTATTCACAATATCCACCAGTTCAGCAAAGTCTGCATAATCATCTCTTTCTGTATTTGTCCGAAGCTGATAAGCGCGTCTACCAAAGATTTCCTCTTTATACAAATTAGGATTTGTGCCCTTATACGCCATATCACAAGGGTAAATATTCTTGTATAAATTGCCTTCCTCATTACCAAAATAAGTGTCGATAAAATTATCATCAATGTGCTCGATATTGGCATAGATACCAAAATAAGTTCCGTTGACATACAATTCCACGTGATTAGCGCGCGCACCTGGCACTTCCATCCAACGCAGCATATCCCAAGCTAATCGCGCTCTTGAGGTTGATGGGTCATTGTGTTCTCCATTCAAATTCATCTTCTGCAATCCACGATATTTTTGACTTTCAAAACTATTAAAGGAAACTTTAAAGGATTTTTTAGCGGCTTGTCTAGAAGTATTGCCACGTAAGCGAAAACCTATATTTTCGACCGTATCGAGGACTGTTCCGTTGTTAAAAATGAAAGTAGCGGGATGTTCGATGTAACTGTATTCATTGCCTTCGGCGAAAATGAAATCTAAGTCTGCTTCCGCAATTTGAATGTCTATGCGGGGTACGACGTCGTTTCGGAAGACTTCGCCACGTTCGGGGAGATTATTTTGTGCTGCTAATAGAAGAGGAAAAAAGCAGCAAAGCAAAGTAAAAAGACGCGTCATTATTGAATTGTTTCTATGATTGAAATTTGTTGTGCAAGGTAGGTATTTTTGAGTAATTTTGTGTCTGATAAGTTCTTAGTGTTTTTTAAGAAATTCCAAAGGAATTTCTTGTCATTTCGACGTAGGAGAAATCTGGATATACTTTTCACTCAGATTTCTCCTACGTCGAAATGACAAATTAAAACTGTTGGTTTTAATTTGATAAAATAGCTTGACTTTATTCTCTTTTCATTAAAAAAAATCGATTTGCAAAAACTAGTAGTCCTCTGTCTTTTATTATCAACACAATTTCTTTCTGCCCAAACCGACTCCCTCTACCAATACTTCGGCGGCGTCATCTACCTCGACAGCATGACCGTCACTGCCAGTCGCAGCGGTTTTGACGTAGCAGATTTCATAGACAAAGTAGAAACAGACGATAGTTTTTATAAATCCTTCAAAAACATACGGATACTCTCCTACTCTGCTGAAAATCAAATATTTATCAAAAATGATAAGAATAAAATCAGGGCAGATTATTATTCAAAAACCAAACAAGTCTCAGACGGAAATTGTCGCGAAATGATTGTCGATGAAGAAAAGGTAAACGGAGATTTTTATAAGAAGAAAAAAGACTACCGTTACTATACGGCAAAGCTATTTGACCGCGTTTTTTATACGGAAGAAAAAGTCTGTGAAGATGAAAATGAGGATGCAGACAACGAGTCTCCCTCAGGAATGGAAAAGCATTATCAGGAATTAAAGAAGCTTATTTTTTCGCCAGGACAAGAAGCAAATGTGCCTTTGATTGGGAAAAAAACTGCCATTTTCACTGAAGATATGCGCCCTTATTATAGTTTTTCTATCCAATCTAAAAACTATCAGGACGGGACAGAATGTTATGTTTTTACCGCAACAGTTCGTCCCGAATTTAAAGAAGACAAAACGGTTATTAAATATCTCGAAACTTGGTTTAGAAAGGATAATTTTCAAATAACTGCGCGAAATTATCGTTTAAAATACTTTAGTTTGCCTTTTGATTTTGAAGTAGAAATGAAGGTAAAATTAACGAAAGTTGGTCACCTTTTTGTCCCTAATCAGATTGATTATAAGGGATTTTTTGATATACCTTTAAAGAAGGCAGAATATGGGGAGTTTTCTGTGCGTTTATATGACTTTTTGGACTCACCGCAAAGACGCGGAGACGGAGAGAAAAAGAGAGATTAATCGTTATATTATCACAGTTTTGAAACTTCTCACTTAATTTTAATAACGACAGCCTCAACAAACTTCAGCAATAAACAGATAATCTGCTCATAAATTCTATTTTTGCGTAGCAATTTAAACCAACAGACAAAATCAGAGCAATGTTCATCACTAAAATGTTCATCGTTCATAGTTAATAAAAAAACATGTCCGTACACTCAGACGTAAAGCGTGTCACCGTACACACTCTCCAAGCCATGAAAACAAATGGAGAAAAAATCTCTATGCTCACGGCTTATGACTACTCTATGGCGCGCGTCATCGACGCAGCTGGCATTGATGTCATCTTAGTTGGTGACTCGGCTTCTAATGTCATGGCGGGTCACGAAACGACTTTGCCGATTACCTTAGACCAAATGATATACCACGCTTCTTCTGTGATTAGAGGTGTACAACGTGCTTTGGTAGTAGTAGATTTACCTTTTGGTAGCTACCAAGGAAACAGTCGTCAGGCATTGGAAAGTGCTATCCGTATCATGAAAGAAAGTGGAGCGCATGCCGTAAAACTGGAAGGTGGCGCTGAGATAGAGGAAAGCATTAAACGTATTCTTTCCGCAGGAATTCCTGTTATGGGGCACTTAGGTTTGACGCCGCAATCTATCTACAAATTCGGCACTTATACTGTCCGTGCTAAAGAAGATGCGGAGGCAGCAAAATTGCGTGCAGATGCCAAGTTATTAGAAAAATTAGGTTGTTTTGGTTTAGTTTTAGAGAAAATACCTGCGAAATTGACAAAAGTCGTTAGCGAGAGTCTAACTATTCCAACTATCGGTATTGGCGGTGGTGTAGATGCTGACGGCCAGGTGTTGGTTTCTCACGATTTGTTTGGTCTAACGAAGGATTTTCACCCTCGCTTTTTGCGCAGATACCTTGACCTCTACGACTTGATGAAAGGTGCGGTAGAACAATATATCGCAGATGTGAAGTCTCAAGACTTCCCAAATGAAAAAGAACAATATTAAAAAGTTGAAAAGTTTTATAGTTGTAAAGTTGTATAGTTTGAGCAGCAACTTTACAACTCTATAACTAGTACAACTCTACAACTTTTATTGAATGAAAAGGATAATTTTAATTGTCATCGCTGTCCTTTTAGTCGGTGGTGGATTTTTTGCATTTCAGAAATATCAGGCATTTTGGTTACCAAATGTACCCAATGATTTGACGGAGACAGTGGTAGAGATTCCGACAGGTTCGAGTTTTGCGGACGTGGTGGATTTATTACATGAGAATGGTATGGTCCGTGATACTGCGACTTTTATTGAGGTCGCAAATAGGCTTTCTTATGTTAAAAATCCAATGCGCGCAGGTCGTTATAGAATAAAAGAAGGCTGGAACAATCTTTCGTTAGTTAGACATCTACGGGGTGGAAAACAAGAGACGGTGAAAGTCGTATTGTCTACAGCCCGCATGTCAGACGAGGTCGCAGGAAAAGTTGCTGCTATTCTAGAGTTTGACTCTTTAACGCTACAGACTTTATGGCAAGATGATAAATACCTAGAAGAAATCGGCTACTCTCGCGAAACTCTAATGTCCCTTTTCATTCCCAATACTTATGACCTTTTTTGGAATACTAGTCCAAAAAAATTCACAGAGCGGATGATAAAAGAGCACGGCAAATTTTGGGCAAAAAAAGGACGAAAAGAAAAAGCAGAAGCGATGAAGCGCACGCCTGAAGAAGTGTACGCATTGGCTTCTATCGTAGAAAAAGAGACAAATAAAATCTCTGAAAGACCGCGTATGGCTGGCGTTTATCTAAACCGTTTGCGCATCGGCATGCCCTTACAGGCTGACCCGACGAGTGTTTTCGCGACGAGAGATTTTACGACTAAGCGCGTGACGGATTATCATACGACTTTTGATTCGCCTTACAATACGTATATGTATCGAGGCTTGCCTCCTGGACCGATTGCTATGTCGTCTATTGCGAGTATTGATGCAGTTTTGAATTCGGAAGACCACAAATATCTGTACTTCTGTGCAGTAGGAGATGGCTCTGGAGCGCATAACTTTGCAAAGACATTAACACAGCACAATCAAAATGCTGCTATTTATCGTGGAAATTTGAAGAAACGAGGAAGGAGGTGATAGAGTTTTATAGTTGTAACGTTTATAGAGCCCCCATTTTGGGGAACTTTCGTTGATTATAGGCTTTCGGTAATCCTATTTTTTATTTCGATTGAAAAATTGGAATTAAGAATTATAGAAAACACAGCCTTGAAAAAAGTTCCCCCAAATGGGGGTTAGGGGGCGCACAAGTAAGAGCGGCAACTTTACAACTCTATAACATTACAACTCTAAAACTCTCGTCCCCGTCGTCAATTTTCCCCTTTCTATCTAAATAACTCTCATGCAAGTAGATGAACAATTAGTTTTACGTTTAGAAAAATTAGCCCGCCTTCGGTTGTCGGAGGAAGAGCGCGAAATTATTCAAGGAGACTTGAATAAAGTCCTAGAAATGGTAGATAAACTAAAAGAAATAGACACCGAAAATGTCGAACCTTTGGTTTATATCAATGATGATGTGAATGTCTTACGAGAAGATGTTGTCAGAAATCAAACGCCACGAGAAGACGCCCTTCGCAATGCTCCCGCAGAAGACGGCACTTATTTTAAAGTACCAAAAGTCATTAAGGGTTAAGGAGTTGAGGGTTATGGGTTGTGCGTTTAAAACACGCAACCCATAACTCTCAACCTTACAAACTCACAACTCGCATACCTATGTCTTCAATCATCTCTGTCAACGAATTAAGGAAAACCTACACCATGGGCTTGAACAAAGTTCATGCGCTCAAATCTATTTCTCTCAACATCAATAAGAATGAATACGTGGCACTTATGGGACCGTCTGGTTCGGGTAAGTCTACGCTCATGAATCTGCTGGGTTGTTTGGATACGCCAACTGCAGGTGAATATATCCTAAATGACATTAATGTCAGTACTATGGAGGATTCTGATTTGGCAGAGGTGCGTAATAAAGAGATTGGTTTTGTTTTCCAGACATTTAATTTACTTCCTCGCTTGTCTGCTTTGCAGAATGTCGCATTGCCGTTGGTTTATAGTGGCATGAGTAAGTCTAAACGCTTAGCACGCGCGCAGGAAGTGCTGGGTATGGTTGGCTTGGGTGACCGAGTGGAACACAAACCTAATGAATTGTCTGGTGGTCAGAGACAGCGGGTTGCGATTGCACGTGCCTTGGTTAACAATCCAGCGATTATCCTCGCAGATGAGCCAACGGGTAACTTAGACACAAAAACTTCTATCGAGATTATGGGTATCTTTGAAGAAATTCATAAGCGGGGAAATACGGTGATATTGGTGACGCACGAACCTGATATTGCGGAGCATGCACATCGAGTTATTCGTCTGAGAGATGGCTTGGTGGAAAGTGATGAAAAGAATGAGAATATTGTAAGTGCTTTTGACCCTGAGCATCGGTATAATGTGGGGTAGTTGGTTACTGGTTACTGGTTACTGGTTATTACAGATAACTAATAGCTAGAAACGGCGCACGGTATTTTGATTCTGTGCGCCGTTTTTTTTTATAAAATACATTTAGGGTTATAAGGTGTTCTTTTATGCGACTGGAGTAATCTTTCCATATCTTCATCAGTCCAATTCTTTTCCTCCCAAACTTCACTCGTCAACCTAGTCACTTTTTCTGCTAAGTACTTAACTATCAATCTTTTAATCTCAATCAAATCATTGTCTTCCATTTCCCTTGAGAAAAGTTTCAGTATTTCTAATTGATGATTATTTAAAGGAATATTTGTTTGTAATTGACTCATCATTAATTATTTTAGACACGAATACAGTAGAGTTCACACCTGCAATATAAGGCTTTTTCAACAATTTATCCTAAACCTCTCCCCCACTCAATCCAAGATACTTCTCCATATCCGCCAAACCCATAGTATTAAAACACATCTCCTTCGTCAATCCACCTTTCCGAGCAGACAGCGTCCCATAACGAATATCATGAATACCCTCTTTGCTGTGCGCATCTGGATTAACAGAAATTTTCACGCCTTTCTCCAATGCATAAGGAATCCAAGTCCAATCTAAATCTAAACGATATGGATTTGCATTCAGTTCTATGATGACATTATGCTCTGCACATGCGTCGATAATCGCCTCATAATCAATTGGATAGCCTTCTCTCGAAAGTAACAAACGACCTGTTGGGTGACCCAACATTGTGGTATGTGGATTGCGAACAGCCGTGATAATACGCTCCGTCGCTTTTTCTTTATCCATACGTAGATTAGTATGCACAGAGGCGATGATACAATCGAATTTAGACAAAGTTTCTTCGTCGTAATCCAAACGACCGTCATTCAAAATATCACATTCTATTGACTTAAAAATGCGGAATGGTGCTAGCTTTTTGTTCAATTCATCAATCTCTGCCATTTGTGCAGCGACGCGGTCAGGCTTTAAACCATTGGCGTAAAAGGCAGCTTGAGAGTGGTCAGTAATGACGATGTATTCATAACCAAGAGACTTGGAATATGTCGCCATTTCTTCCAAACTATGTAAACCATCACTATAGGTCGTGTGACTATGCACAACGCCTTTGATGTCTTTTTCTTCTAAAAGAACGGGGAGTTTATTTTCTTTTGCGAGTTGGAGCGCCCAATCTTGTTCGCGTAATTCGGGTTCGACGTAAGGTAGATTTGCTTTCGCAAAAACTTCCTCTTCTCTTGCTAATCCTTTAAAATCTACGCCTTTATTTTCCGCAATAAAAGCATCCATAAAGTCTTTTGCAGCTGTACGGACGAAGAGCTTAGAACCAAACTCATTTGGTGGACAGAGATAAATAATGACTGGATATTCACCCGCAGATTTAGCGTGTAAAACGTGGTCTTCTTCTTTGACTTTTGTTAGAATGTTTTCATCAAAGGCAATCATTTCGTCATTGACGGTACCTACTAATATTTCAATACTATCGACAATATTCGCGCGGCGGCGCATCGCACCTGTCAGGCTAATTTCTGTACCAGGCAGTAGATTTTCTAAGTATTTCACTATGTTTTCTGCATCAGACTCGAGTGCCGCGTAGTGAAAACTATTGCGTGATTTGAGAAAGTATTTTAACTTCGCAATTAAATCATCTTGCGTCTTTTTACCAAAACCCTTTAGTTCTATCAGACGGTTTTCATTACAAGCATACAACAACTCTCCAATAGATTCCACTTCCATTTCCTTCCAAATCGTACGGATTTTTTTTGGTCCAAAACCCTTGATTTGCAACATTTCTTGAACACCAGGAGGTGTTTTCTCTTTCAACTTCTCCAAAGCCTCCATTTTACCCGTCGTCAATAGTTCGGTAATCTTTCCTGAAGTTGACTTACCGACACCTTTGATATCTGATAATTCGGCAGCGGGAATCTCAGCAAGCGGCGTTTGCAACTTGCGCAACGTTATGTAGGCACTGTTATAGTTCCTGATTTTGAACGGATTGTCTCCGTGCAACTCCATGATGGCTCCTAAAAATTGGAAAGTCTTGGCGATTTCTTTATTGGACATGCTTTTCTTTAACTATGAACTATGAACGATTTAACTATGAACCGTTCACAGTTAGGATTTTATTTTCTGCAAAATTAGTATTATTTTCGGAAGGGCGAAATTGATTTTTTGTATTTAGAAAGACTATTCTTCGCCATTAATTTTAACATTTCATTTTGATTTTGTACTTTTAATTTCCCCATAAACTCCAATTGTATTTTAGCTATGATTATTAAAACCCTTTCAACATGACACTTTTCACTAAAACTAAACTTGGAGCTTTGTTGCTTCTACTCTTTCCTTCTTTACTTTTTGCTCAGAATGGGGCATTTTGGACAGAAGATTTTTCAAGCGATACTGGCACTTCTTTGCCCCTAGACTGGGAGACAGACGATGTATCAGCTAATGCCACTCAGACACTGTGGCAAGGATGCAGTATTCCCGAGACTTGTCCACCTAATACGATAACGGATAATATTATCAGAGATAATTTTAAATCCAGTACAGCCTCCAATGGTTATGCTTACTCCTATTCTGGCGATAATACGAACTTGACAGAAGACCATTTTTCTCAGTTGACTTCACCCTTGATTACATTGCCCTCTGATTTGTCAGGCGAGTTGTATCTTGAATTTCAATCGTTTGTTATCACACGTTACACACGCGAACATGCAGGTACGCGCCTTTATGTTCAAGCAGATGGAGGTGCATGGGAAGAACACGAAATCTATCCAGATGTTCCAAGTTATCCAAACTCTCAGTCGCAAAAAACACAAAACGCAAATGTCTTTTTCATTGATTTGTCACAATATGCTGATGCTACTGACCTACGTTTACGCTGGGAATTTCAGGGTTTAAATGAGGTTATTTGGTGTCTAGACGACTGCAAACTATTTGACTACAACCCATTGGATATCAGAAAAATAGTAGACTTAGGAGATTTCACAGACGGTCTGGGAGATTGGACCATTGCTAATTTCCCCTTGACGGGTTGTTCTTGGGAGTGGGAACCAATAGGTTATTATGGGGATGCTCTTTTGCCTTCGGGAAATGATAATAAATTCATTAATTCACCGACATTTAGAACAGGTGCTGTCGTCGTAAACGGAGATTATTGTTTTACTTTTGACGATATTCCAATGATACTTCTCGAAAATTTTCCTCCTTTCAGGTCTGAGCTAATTTCGCCAACCATAGATTTAAGTAGCACGACAGACCAAGTTTTATTAGACTTTTTTCAGTTGATAAGAAAGAGAGACAATGAGGAAGTAGGTTCTATTGCGAGTCCTTTTTTATTATCATTTAGTACAGATGGTGGTATTAGTTGGAGTGCTGACGAGCCAATCAATGAGTCGTTTCCTACCAATTTAACATATAACACTCATGAAACTATTCTATTGCCTCCCAGTTTGATTGGAGAGTCGGAAGTGAAAATTAAATTCACATTTGACGGAAAACTATTCTACTGGGGTTTGGATGATATTTCCATTTTGGAACGTGCAGAAAATGACATGAGAATCAGCAAGGATTTCTTTGCTATTCCTCCGAGTTATTCGACTCCTAGTACGCAGGTAGACTCTATCTTTTTTCTAGCTGATATTGAAAATTTTGGAACAGAAACACAATCTGACATTTGGCTTCATATCGAAATAGAAAATACAGACTCAGAGGCTATTGTCTATCAAGACAGTGTTTTCATCGCCAGTGCAGAACCTTTAGAACTTGTTGAAAATCGACTTTTCAACAAAGCATTCTTGCCTCCTAGTACCCCTGCTAATTACAAAGGAACCTACAGAGTAGAGTCCTCTGTGGTTGACGATGTCCCGAGTAATGATGCTGTTTCTTTCGAGTTTGAGGTCACTGGAAAACTATTTGCTAAAGAATATCTAACATCTTTTGGTTTTTCGCCTCCGAGTCGTGATTTTAGTTGGGGAAATGCTTTTTACATGCCCAATGGAGATGGTTTTTATGCTGATAGTGTCTTTTTCACTATAGCAAATTTGTCAGATATGGACGGAAAAGATATTCAAGTAGAACTATATGAGTGGGATAATTTTGATACGGATTCTCTAACAATAACGTCTGATGAATATACAAAAATAGCTGCGAATGTCATCGAAATATCTGAAGACATGCCCAATCTCATAGGTATTCCTGTGGATATCTCCGAAGAGCGTGTTCCATTAAAAGATATCACAAAATATTTTGTAATCGTAAGATATGACCGCCCACCAGATAGCGACAAGTTCTGTTTTTTGGCAACGAGCCAAGAGTCTGATTATTCGGCTATGAATTTCGCGTCTAATGTCCGCAATGATTTGCGCTATGTAACCATGTGGAAGAGCGCATCAACCGAAACTTTTAACATCATTGGTGTTGGGAGTGGCTCGGGCTTTAACTTCATTCCTCAGATAAGGTTACAAATTGCAGACTCGCCAACATCTCTTGTTGAGGTATCAGAAAAGACTGAAGATTTAAGCCTCTATCCTAATCCTGCGCGTGCTTCTTTTGCGATTGAACTACCCGCAAGAAAGCAAGGTAAAGTATTGATTTACAATAATTTAGGAATATTAATAAGAACAATTAATGGGTTTTCAAGTGAGAATAACATTTCTATTAAAGACTTACCTACTGGTACTTATTCTATTCATTTTATAGAGGAAAAAACAGAGCAGATTCGGGTAGGAAAATTGGTAAAAATGTAAAACCCAATGCATACAGAGGAGCTCAACAACAGAGAATAAAATGAAAGTAGTACCACTGAACTAAACAAAATTTAGTGTCTGATACCTGTTTTTTGCTTTCCAATAACAGATGTCAGACACTATTTTTGTCTAGGAAGCTATTCCACAGGTGTCGAGAGATACCATTTAAAACCAACACCTATATTACCAGAACTTTGCGCAAATCCAACAATATCACGAAAGATTGTCCCCGTTTCAAAATCTATTCCTGCAGTCGGAAAATAATCGACGTCATTAAACCTGTAAGTAGCACTAGCCAAAAAGGCAAAATTTTGTGCTAAAAACCATTCGTAATTTAAAAACAAATTGGGACTTAAATCTACCGTAGATTTAAAATCTAATTCCTTTAATCTGGTATTAGATACTCGAAGTCCAAAACCTGGCTCTAACTTATGGCGCCCAAAAAACATGGCTCCTCCCAATTCTGAATTCCACCTCAGGTCAGTAATATAGGTCCTAAAATTATCCATACCGTCAATACCAACAATATCTGTAGATTGCCCACCATAACTTGCTCCCATCGAGAGACGAACATACAGGCTATCCTCTATTTTTAAATAATAACCTACATTCAAAGAAAAATCAAATCTTGTAAAATCAAGATTATCAATTGATTTTATGTTGTTATAAAACACAGAAGTTTTTGCATCAAAATAAAGATTATCAAGAAAGAAGTAGTTAAATGCACCGTCAAAAGTGCGGGAAGTCTGGTCGGAGTTATCCGTCAGACCACTTGATAGACCAATGGCTGTTGTTCCCTTTTTAATGGAATTTAAAGCAGAAAGATTTTCAACTCCTTCTCGATTGCGGAGTAAAAATGTGCGAAGCGTGAGACCAATATTAGGGGCTATGCCCAGAGGAAAATATTCTGTTTTTGAGCCTTCTACCGTTGTAAAAAAATTGACGTTATAAAGTAATTCGACAGAGGTGAAATCATTGACAAAATAGGCGCCACCGAGCGCAATATCGTTAGCAAAAATGCCCCTGCTGTTTGTATTTCTAGTCAAAAATGAATTAAAAGAAATCTTCCCTAAGCCTTTCAATTTTCCTTTACCTAAATATTGTGTACAGAATAGATTAACATTCAGAAAGCTTGAAGTAGGAGAAAAAAATGAAAAGTTGGATAAATAAGAGACTCCACCACCAACTAGAGTATTGTTCGTGATAAATTTTCCAAAAGTGGGAGAAGCAAAAAGTGAATTTTGTCTAAAATCACCAAAACCACCAAAACCATTTGAGGTGTTTTGAATAGAGTTAAAATTAAAATTAGAGTCTCCAATGTAGAAGTCACCTTTTTGAGGCTGCGCAAACAGACTAACGGAAAGGACTAAGAATAGTAATGTGATGAATGTTTTCATAAGGAGTTTTATTAATAATGGATTTTATTTTACTGCTAACTTACTCCGCAGGCGTGGATAGATACCATTTGAAGCCGACGTTTAAACCAATAGTATTTTGAGAAAATTCAACAAGACTTAAATCTTGTTCAGTTCGTGTAGAAGAAAAACCACTGAAACCTACAGAGTAATTAACATTATTATATCTCAGGTCAAAGGCGCTCGTAAACGCAAAATTTTCAGCAAGAAACCACTCATGTCGAATAAAGAGATTAGGGCTAATA
>CALDUB010000471.1 GCA_937923465.1 uncultured Saprospiraceae bacterium | reverse complement strand
AAAAGCAGATATTGAGTACATCGAGCCTGAGGATTTTACTGCGGAAAACTATTTTAAAGATATCGTAGGTGTGAGTGTCATGAATCAAAGACCGAGCAATGTGCAATTGCGTTTTAACCCAGCAAATGCACCTTATGTAGTAACGAAACCGATACATCCTTCGCAAGAGATAATTGAAGAGAAAGATGGCTTTATCACTTTTAATTTAAATGTGATTCCGAATTTTGAATTGGAAAGGGTGATTTTAGGTTTTGGTGCGAGCGTGGAGGTTTTGCAGCCTAACCGATTGCGGAATCGGATTGCGGCTCATTTTAAATCTGGATTGAGTTATTATGAATAGTATCACGTCCGTTTCACGGCGTGCGTCTCTGAAACACGCCGTAGAACGGACGTGATACTTTTCACGCTGTGGAACAGGCGTGATACTTTACAATTTCTTTTCGTAGAGATTTTGCATTGCCCAACTCATTTGTACTTCGCCGACTTTTGTGAAGCCTTGGTTTTCATAATAATGACACAAACCAAGATTAGATTGCATACAGTCCAAGCGAAACTTAAAAATACCTTCTGAACGTAATTTGTCTTCAATCATTTGTAAAAATAACGCGCCCAAATCTTGTCCTGCAAATTTTCTCTTGATAGTTAATGAATGAACATAAGCAGCTTTGTCGAAACGGTCTGGACGTTTTCCCCAATACTGCTCGTCAAAATATAGGAGTCGGAACATTCCGAGAAGAATTTCGTCGCGATAAACAAAATAGAACTCTTTATTTTCAAAGCCTTCTCTAATCCAAGCAACTTTTTCCTTCGGTGGATTAATCCAGAAAGACCACTGTTCTGTATTTTTATTTTGAAGCCACAGAGCAGCCTCTTTTAATAAAGATAAGGCGAGTGATAATTCATTTATTTCTGCTCGACGGAATGAAATTTTTTCCGAATTCATGTCTAATTTTGTGGTGATAGTTACAAATTTTGACAAATATATAATAACACTTATTAATAGACTGCATCAATGCCAATAATCAACGATAAAACAGTAAAAGCTCTCTGTGCTTTGGACCCGATTTTTTCTGACATCAAAAATCTCTATGGTTTGCCACCAAGTTGGGAACGTCCCGAAGGCTTTGAGACACTGTCTCATATCATTTTAGAGCAGCAAGTTTCTTTAGAATCTGCATTGAGTGCGTATAATAAATTGAAAGAAAAATTAGTAGACTTTACACCAGTCAATATGCTGAAGTTATCTGATGAAGAAATGCGCGCTTGTTATTTAAGTCGACAAAAGACGCGTTATCTACGTGAATTAGCAAAGGCGATTATCGCTGAGGACTTAGTTTTATCTGATTTACCCAAATTGTCAGAAGTAGAAGCAAAGGCAGAATTAACGAAAATTGTGGGTATTGGGAATTGGACAGCGCAAATTTATCTCATGTTTTGCCTTAAAAGTCCCGATATTTTTCCTCCTGGTGATATTGCAGCCATAAACACAGTAAAAGAACTCAAAGGCGCAAAAAATAAAGAAGAAGCAGTAGAAATCGCAAAGAAATGGTCTCCTTATCAAACAGGAGCGACATTTTTCTTATGGTATTATTATCTGAAAAAGAGAGGTCGCGCAATTAATTCGTAAGGAATACTAAACAATTTTTAGTTTTTTCTATTACAAAAATAGCCTTTCATGAAATATACGACCATGTAACTGTTTTGTGAGTAAATATTAATCTCTACTAAAACCCTCACTTTATATACTGATAGCTGTATTTCCTATAAAAACTCCACTATTTTATGCTTAGAAGTTGCGCTAAACCCACATTATTCCCTACATTTGGGTATCATTAGAGAGAAAATCTACACATAAAAGAACCTTTCTGGGGTTCACTACATTAGAGAGAAAACAAATATTATTTTCCGTCATTAGTTAAAATTCACCTTCCAACATTCTATTGTCATTGAAGACGTAAGTAATTGACTAGTTGTCATTTAATATACCTATCCGGTCAGTGTATATTTTACTTATTCTACAATAACATTAATACAACAAATACAAACACTCTGATTTTGCAATTCCTTAATAGGGAGCAGACAAAAATGCAATTTAGCTATTTGCAATCCCTGGATTGTTAATACTACTATTATATTGGCTAATCACAACGAGCTAAGAAGCGTTTTTACATCTGTGTATTGAAATTTTTTTTACCAATTCAAATGTTAATTTGTATGAAATTAAGAACCACACTTTTGTGCCTTATGGCTTTAATGTTAGGAAGTTTTTCCCTAACTGCACAAACTGCACCTTCACGTAATTGTGGAGCGATGGAACACCTCGAATTCTTACAGCAGCAGGACCCCAAAATGGAGGACCGCATGCAGCGAATCGAGAAAATGACGAATGATTATCTTGCAAGTCCTGCTGCCAAAGTAGTAGACGGTATTATTACTATTCCTGTTGTTTTTCACGTTGTTTATCGTACTACTGCTGAAAATCTTTCTGCTGCAGTATTACAAGAGCAATTAGATGTAATGAACGACGATTTTCGTCGTATGAATAGTGATGCAGACAACACTTGGAGTCAGGCAGCGGATACAGAAATTGAATTCTGTTTAGCATCTGTTGACCCAGATGGAAATGCAACTTCAGGTATCACACGTACTTCTACGACTACTAATGGTTTTGGAACAAATGACGGTGTGAAATTTGACTCAAGCGGTGGTAAAGATGCATGGCCGCGCGATAGCTACCTTAACTTTTGGGTATGTAATATCGGCGGAGGTATCTTAGGTTATGCACAGTTTCCTGGTGGACCAGCTGCAACTGATGGTGTTGTAAATGATTACCGCTATACAGGTATTACAGGTGCTTCTGCTCCTTTTGACGGAGGTCGTACTGCGACGCACGAAGTTGGTCACTGGTTAAACTTACGCCACATTTGGGGTGACGGCGGTTGTGGAGTTGATGACTTCGTAGCAGATACACCCGAGTCTGATGCTTCTAATGGTGGCTGTAACGCTTCTCACGTATCTTGTGGGACGACGGATATGGTACAAAACTACATGGATTACTCGGACGATGCTTGTATGAATTTATTTACACAAGGTCAAAAAGATAGAATGCGTGCTATTTTCGAACCAGGTGGAGCACGTGCTTCTTTATTGAATTCTGCTGCATGTGGCGCTCCTGCTGACCCAACATGTGATGATGGTGTTCAAAACGGCAACGAAACTGGTGTTGACTGTGGTGGCCCTGATTGTGCTAATGCATGTCCAACATGTGACGACGGTATTCAAAATGGTAATGAAACGGATGTAGATTGTGGTGGTGATTCTTGTAACGCATGTCCATGTAATGGTTCAGATGTTACTGTTTCTATCACTTTAGATAACTACCCAGAAGAAACTTCTTGGACTATCACTGATGCTAGTGGCAATACTGTGGCTAGTGGTGGAACTTACAACAGTCAACCAGACGGTTCTACTGTAACGGAGACATTATGTTTAAATGACGGTTGTTATGATTTCACAATTACTGATGCTTATGGTGACGGTATTTGCTGTACTTATGGTAACGGTTCTTACTCTGTAACTGGAACAGCTGGTACTTTGGCTTCTGGTTCTCAATTTACTTCTAATGAAGTAACGAACTTCTGTCTTGGCGGTGGTCCAGCTCCAACATGTGATGACGGTGAGCAAAACGGTGATGAAACTGGCGTAGATTGTGGTGGTTCTTGTGCGCCTTGTGCTACATGTGACGATGGACAACAAAATGGTAATGAAACTGGCGTTGACTGTGGTGGCGATTGTGATGCATGTCCAACATGTGATGACGGCATTCAAAACGGTAGCGAAACAGGAGTAGATTGTGGTGGACCTGACTGTGCAGCATGTGCTACATGTGACGACGGACAGCAAAACGGTAATGAGACTGGCATTGACTGTGGCGGCGATTGTACACCTTGTGCAACATGTAATGACGGACAGCAAAATGGTAACGAAACTGGTGTCGACTGTGGTGGTGACTGTGATGCATGTCCAACATGTGATGACGGTATCCAAAATGGTAATGAGACTGGCGTTGACTGTGGTGGCGATTGTACACCTTGTTCGACAGGTTGTAATGATACTGCTGTAAACTTGACAATTACATTAGATAATTATCCAGAAGAAACAGCATGGACTTTGACCAATGATAGCGGTACTGTAATCGGTAGCGGAGGCAATTATGGCGGTCAAGCTGACGGTTCTTCAGTTTCAGATGATTTCTGTTTAGCTGACGGATGTTATGCATTCACAATTACGGATGTATATGGTGACGGTATCTGCTGTGCTTATGGTAATGGTTCTTACGTAATTACTGATGCTAGCGGAGCAATCTTAGCAAGCGGTGGTTCTTTCGGAGAAGAAGAAACAGCAGCATTCTGTATTGGCGATGTAACTCCAGAGCCAACATGTAATGACGGCGTTCAAAATGGTGACGAAACTGGTGTTGACTGTGGTGGTTCTTGTGCTCCTTGTGATACAGGAGGCGGAGACTGTACAGAAGGCTTGGTTGATTCTAACGACTTCAATAGTTGGGGTATTTGGAATGACGGTGGTTCAGATTGCCGTAGAAGTGTAAGAGATGCACAATATGCAAACTCTGGCGATTACTGTATACGTTTACGTGACAACAGTGGAGCTGCATCTTCTATGACTACTGATGAATTGGACTTAAGTAGCTTCGAAGATATTACTGTGGACTTCAATTTCTTAGCAGTTAGCATGGAAAATGGAGAAGATTTATGGTTACAAATTTCTGATAACGGTGGTTCTTCCTACACGACGGTAGCAACATGGGCAAGCAACGATGGCTTTACTAACGGTACACGTGAATTTGAATCTGTTTATATTCCTGGACCATTTACAGCAAGTACACGTTTACGTATCCGTTGTGATGCTTCTGGTAATGGAGATAGAGTTTATGTTGACGATGTCGTTATTTCTGGCTGTTCAGGTGATGATTTTACAAGTCCAATTGGAGATGACCAAATTGCACAACCTGTAGAAAATGCACGCCAGCCACAAACTGAAATTGCAGAAGGTATCAGTAACTTGAACTTGTTCCCGAACCCAGCTACAGATAGATTGACTGTAGCTTACGAAATCAGCACAGCAAGTACTGTTCAGATAGTAGTAACTGATTTGACGGGTAAAATCGTTAGTCGTCAAGAGTCAGATGTAGAAGCTGGTCAACAAGCTGCGAAATTACAAATCAACGACTTGAACTCAGGTATTTACTTATTACAGGTGATTTCTGATGATGCTCGTATGATGAAGAAATTTGTAGTAGTGAAGTAATAATTGATTGACGGTTGTTAGTTGATAAGGAACGCGGTATAAATAGATTCAGAATCTGAGTAGAGAAGTTTTGTTTTCAATTTGGGCTCCCGAGCAAAGCGTCGGGACAAGTTTTGAAAACCGCGTATACCGCGTTCCGAGCATCGGAAGCCTAGCTAAATAAGGA
>CALDUB010000470.1 GCA_937923465.1 uncultured Saprospiraceae bacterium | reverse complement strand
CTACGCACCTGACTTGCTCTTTTTCCTTTTAACTGCGTTGTTCATCGGTCAAAGTATCAACAATTATCCCTCTTCACGCCTTGTTAAAAGAAAAAATAGCGGCGTCATTTTGCGTAGCTTATTAATTGCCAAGTCCCTAACAATATTATTAAGTCCGCAAAAGTAAGTTTTGCAAGTTTAGAAAAAGAGAAAATAAAGGGAATTTTTTTAATATGTGGTATTCTTAGTGGAGGTCTCTTTGTTTTTCTTTAAAAAAGTTGTAGAGTTGTAGTCGAATTCAATGTCATAATCTTTTCTTTCAAAACTCTCTTTGGACAATTTAATCAACATAAGTAATTTAAAAATATCCTTCTCTACCGAGAATGGGATGCTAACTGCTGTCAATAACGTTTCTTTTTCTATCAAAAAAGGAGAAATTGTCGGAATAGCAGGAGAATCTGGGTCTGGTAAATCATTGACTGCCTTAAGCTTGATGAAATTACTACCCAAATCAGCCAATGTTTCTTCAAATAAAATGCTTTTATATCCTGATAGTCCTCAAACGCTTGATTTAGAAAGCGTTCCTATTGGACAAATGTCAGGACTGCGTGGCAAGGTAATGGGAATGATATTCCAAGAACCAATGACTTCTCTCAATCCTGTTATGACTTGTGGTCATCAAGTAGGAGAAGTCCTTAAACAGCACACCACTCTATCTAATAAGGAAATAAAAAGTGAGGTATTAAGACTATTTGAGAAAGTAAAACTTCCTGATACTGAGCGTATTTATCATGCTTATCCGCATCAATTGTCTGGTGGGCAAAAACAGCGGGTGATGATTGCTATTGCTACAAGCGCAAAACCTGATATACTTATAGCAGATGAACCAACGACCGCATTGGACGCTAGTGTTCAGACATCAGTGATAGAATTGATTAAAGAATTGCAAAAAGAAACAGGGATGTCAGTAATTTTCATCTCTCATGATTTACAGATTTTGCAAACATTGGCAGATAGGATTTTTGTTATGTTTCGAGGTGAAATTATTGAACGCGGCACAACAGATGACATTTTCAATCATCCAAAACATCCCTACACAAAAGCATTAGCGGCGTCCCGTCCACCTTTAGATAAAAAACTGTCTCGTCTCCCTGAGATTAAGGATTTCATGTCGATAGAAGAAGGAACGAATGAAAATGATTATTGCATCATTGAAAACAATATTGATACGGTTTCATTTCTCCAAAAGCTACAGATAAATCCAGCTAAACTAAAGGAACAAACGGACTATTATGCACAGCAAGAGTCTTTACTAAAAGTCAAAAATCTGACTGTGAAATTTCCACAAGCTACCTCCTTCTTTGGTAAACCAAAAGATTATCTTCTAGCTGTAAATAATGTCTCTTTTGAGGTCAAAAAAGGCGAAACACTTGGACTTATTGGAGAGTCTGGTAGTGGTAAAACGACCTTAGGCAGAGCGATAATGCATTTGCAAGAATACGCCTCAGGAAATATCATCTTTAATGGAAAAAACCTAACAATTGCCTCGCCTTCGGAATTAAAATCACTCCGTAAGGAGATGCAGATAATTTTTCAAGACCCCTACGCTTCCCTCAATCCAAGAAAACCAATCGGAGAAGCTATTTTAGAACCAATACGGCTTTATAATTTGCATGGTAATAGAAAAAAACAAAAAGAGAAAGTTTTAGAATTATTAAAAACAGTAGGCATTTCTCCTAAGAGCTTTTATCGTTTGCCTCATGAATTTTCAGGAGGACAACGACAAAGAATATGCATAGCACGTGCATTGGCTGTAGAGCCTTCTTTTATCGTCTGTGACGAGTCCGTTTCGGCTTTAGATGTGTCGGTGCAAGCTCAGATTTTAAATCTACTGATGGATTTGAAAAAAAGGTTTGGATTGACTTATATTTTTATTTCTCATGACCCAGCGGTTATTCGATTCGTTAGTGATAGAGTTTTAGAAATGAAGGAAGGAATTATGAATAGTGAGGAATAAGACTCATCTCAGGAAACGCACTCCTATTAAATCTATAGTTATTCGAGTTATCAAGGAATGCGAAAAAAATAGCTTCTAAGTTTTCTTTAAAAAGCAACCCAAAAAGCCTCGCTGTCAATTAAGACAACGAGGCTTTCTCATTTTAAATAATTAGAGCAATCTAAAGGATTGCTAAATTATCTTATTGTAAAATGATACGCTTAGTAGACATACGCTCACCTGTAGTAGTAACAAGTGTGTAAGTACCAGCAGGCATGCTAGAAAGGTCGAAACCTTCAGTACCAGCCAAAGCAGCATCAACAGTACGAGTAGCAACAACTTGACCCAACATGTTAGTCACGCGGATATTCAAGTCAGAAGCAACTGCCATGTTGTAAGATACAGTGAATACACCGTTAGTTGGGTTTGGAGTTACAGCGATAGCTGCATTAAACTCAACATCGATAGTACCAGAAGGACAAGAAGCCGCACAAGTATTGAAACATACAGCTTCAACAGTTGCATCAACGTCAGTTACATCAACAAAACGGTCGTTGTTGTCACCTGTTACACAGTCACCATCAGGAATTGCTTCCCAACCGTCAACTCCATTTTGGAATTTGTAAGTAACTTGAGTATTAGCTTCAACACCAGTAGCCGTGTAAGACCAAGAGCCGTCACCATTGTCAGTCATAGACTCACCAGTCCAACCATTAAATGTTCCAGCAACGAACATACCTGCTGCATCAACATCAATACTGCTAGTCAAAACAGTCATAGTCACAGACACTGGGTCTGGCTCAACTACAACTGGCTCTAATTCACTGAAGTTTAAGTTATCTACGTAGTAAATAGCATTTGCATCAGCAGGGTAAAGATTGATAGCACCAATTTGGTTACCAATGTATGCACCATTATATACTTCTACACCGTCAACAAGTACAGCCATTGTCGAGTTATCCAAGTCAATGATGTTTTCGAAAGTAGTCCAAGCATCAGCTGTGTAAGTGAAAGTTGCAATTTCTGCACCGTCAGCTACCATACGACCTGTACCGTCACCGTCAGCAAAAACTTCAAGGTTCCATTGAACAGCAGGAGTTTCGTCTTCTTGAATATTGTAGTAACCAGTAAAAGTTCCTTCAATATACATATCTAAAGCCATGCGGTATCTTCCTTGTACTTGGTTACCCAATAACAAAAGAACATCTTGAGAACCACCACCTGTTAATTTCAATGATTTCTCACCTCCATTAGAGTAATCCAAAGACACTTCACCGTCTTCGTCACCACCTTCAGTACCAGACCAAGTTGTCCACCAACCTGATTGAGGACCAGTAGCACCGATGAAGTAAGACTCCATTGGGTCACAGATAAGAGATGCATCAGCACAAGAAGGAACAGAAACAACTTCTACATCATCGATGTAAAATTCGTAATCAGCAGATAATGGGAAAAAGTTAACAGCACCAACTTGAGCAGTACCACCACCAGCGAAAGTATCATCAGATACTAACCATGTGTGAACTAATTCACCATTAACAACTAACTGAGCCCAGTCATTGTCAAAATCTAAGTAGTGTACTACATCTACCCACTCACCCTGAGGGAAAGCAAATACAGCAGCATCTTCAGCACCTGCATCTAGGTGAGCTTCACCATCAGGTTGGATATCTAATTGCATTTTAAAAGTACCACCGATGTCACCTTGGTCACCTTGTAGGTTAAAGTAAGCACCTTTTTCAGCTGGTACGTAGAAAGACCAACGTACAGTATAGTTACCTGCAGTTACGTTAGCTGGTAATAATAATAACTGGTCAATACCTGTATCTCCAATAATTTGTACCGAATTGTCTGCAGACTGAGCAAATGCGTCAGTTACAAGACCTGAGTCACCACCTGGCCATGGAGTCCAAATGTCAGACTGTGCAGAAACGTCACCTAAATCGTACTGGTCGATGTTGTCACAAAGAACAGCATCAGGGTTAGTACATGGCTCTTGGATAATTGGACAAGTACCACATTCAGCGAAACAAACAACACCAGCGTCAACATCAAAAGTTAACACATCAGCAAATCTGTTAAGGAATTCCGTGTCAGGAGCTAAAGCACATTCAGCAGGAACATCTTCCCATGTAGTACCACCATTAACGAATTTGTATTCAGGTATAGAGTTTTGAGGAACAGATACAGTCGCAGTATAAATACCGTCACCAACATCTGTCATCATATTTACACTTGCATCCCAACCGTTAAAGTTACCTGCTAAGAATACTCCTTCAGGAGCAACAGTCTCGTTAGACATATCAACAGATGCAGTCAAGTTGTACATCGCATCACCTTCCATGTTTACGCGTAAAGCATAAGAAACTAAGAAATTTACTGACTCTGGATTAATCCACTCTTCAGCAATAACAGCTAAGTATAACCATGCGTTACCTTCACGGAATGTCGTATTATCAGTACCTAAACCAACATTACCCTCAGAGTCTGTGTGTAAAACTACAGCATAAACATCACCAGCAGAAACTGGGAAACCTTCGTCTAAAGCAACAGTTACCCAACCACCTGGAGCAGCAGGAGCTGCTTGAGAGTATAATAACTCAGTAGGAGCGCCTGTGTCAGCATCAGTAGCCCAAATTTCAAGCTCTGTTAATGTAGCAGTAGCGTCACCAGAGTATTCTACAGTGATACTAGAGATAACATCATCAGCAGCGAAAGTAAAGTTTTGTCCTTGCCAGATTTCAGATGCGGGGTTACCTAAACCACCAGTTAACTGGTCATCAAAAGCATAAGTTTTCTTAACAGACAAAGTAGCAGAATCTTCGTTATTACCTGCTTCTGTATCTGCTTCTTCTTCGTTTGCAGTTGCAGTGTAAGTGATTACGTAATCATCTTGGTCAGCACCTGGAGTCCAAATACCAAAATCTACGTCTACTACATCACCGATTGCTAAATCAGCAGGCTCACTTGCCATAGTCCATACTGGAGTAGTCAAGTCAGAAGTTGAATAAACATTAGCAGTTAATACTGCACCAGTCAAAGCAGAAGAACCCAAGTTACCAATAACACCTGTTACAGGAACACCTGTAGCAGCTTGTACATCTGGGTAACGTGTGTAAGGAAGTCCACCTGCACCAGCAACATCTACTGGAGGTAATGGAGTAAATGCTACTTCAAAAGTAAAAGCAGTAGCATCCCAACGGTTGTCCCATTCGATGATGTAAGTAGTACCACCTAAAACTGGAACATTTGTAAGTGCAGCAGCATAAGTGTTACCTGTACCATCTGCCATAAATGCACAATCGTCATCTGTAGCAGCATAAAGTACTGGAGTCGTACAGTCACCTGTATGAACCCAAAGACGTGTATCGCTACCACCTAAACAAGAGGCAATATCAACTAATCCGTCTTCTGTAGCAGTATAAGAATACCAAACAGAACCTGTAGCAGAACCGTCGCCGTTACCAACGCCGCTACCATTTTCAGGAATATCTTCTGCTAAAGTGTAGGTTCCAGCCGTAATGACCTCAGCCATATCACAGCTCATACCTTGACCGTTTGCAAGATTAGTCATAGAGACCATCAGCAATACAGCCGTTAATTTAAAAAGTAAGTCTTTCAACATAATGAAAAAACATTTGGTGATAAAATAATTCAGTTTTAACCCGAGTTTTAAAATTATTCGGGTTTTTATAATATCTTAAAAACAAGGTAAAGCCTATTTTTAAGGAATATTCAGTGAAAGTAAGGCAAGGCTGTCAAAAATCACCTGTATTTTAGGTTCTTAATTGTCGGACACATTGCCAATTTGTGTAGTTTAACGGCCTTTGCCACTATAAAAATTAAATAAATAATATTTGATAGAGTTAAAGATTGTTCAATTTTAGAAAAGAAAAAATATAAGGTGATTTTTTTTATGGTAAATCGACGAAATAAAAGTAGCTAAATCAAAAATCAGTACTTTTTACTTTTGTCTAATTTTATGGATTGCAAAAAATAAAAGATTTGGAAGAGACTCCCTTTTTATGGAACTCTTGTCGTCTTGACAATGAGGCTTGGGGTCTTTTAGTTGAAAATAAGAGCGATAAACCCTTCTTCATAAAATATTGATTATGATATTAATAAAGTATTGAAATTTTGAATTTTAGCAAACATCGAATTTACCAAAAAATGATAAAAACTAACAATACTTTAAAAAATTTGTAGTGAGCAGTCGATTATTAAGTATTAATTCCCGCCAAAATTAGCATTTCTTTTGGGAAATTATAATAGTATAAATACTTTTTTTTAATCAATTCTTTGGATTTTTGACTTAATGTCCCCTTAACGAATTGTATATCAATGGTTTCTATATAATTTTTATTTTTTCATTTTTTCATTTTCAACCTATTATAGGAAAGAATATAACAACAAATGCAACTTACTATTTGGTAAAATGTCATATGCAAAAAAGCAACATAAATAAGACTTTTTAGAATGCAAAACCATCTTCTAAACCTATTCTAAAATTACTTGTTAAACCCAATATAAGTAAGTGACACTATTTATTTGGGTAATTTGAAAACATCTTTATTCCGCTATTTTCCTCTTAAAAATAGTTCCGTGATGCAGACCATGCAACGATTTTTAAAAGAAAACTATCGAAAAAATCTTGTCTTCAAATTTTAC